>JBDKJK010000505.1:0-10171 GCA_039796675.1 Chloroflexota bacterium | reverse complement strand
CGGAGGCAGTCCGTTCAAGACTTCGCCAAGATGTTCGCGCAGAAGGTTGTATGTGGCGGTGTCATCGGGCGGGGGAGCTTCATCGTCTTCGATGAAGTCACCGAGCACCGAATCTTCCTCGTCGTCTGTCGGAGTTTCCAACGAGAGCGGACGGCGCGCTACCTGGATCATGTTCTCCACTTTCTTCGGAGGTACATCCAAAGCTTCTGCGAGTTCTTCCACGCTGGGTTCGCGTCCGAGGCGCTGAGTCAACTGGTGTTGAACGCGCAGGAGTTTGTTGATCTGGTCGCCCATGTGAACCGGCACGCGGATGGTGCGTCCCTGATCGGCGATGGCGCGGGTCACAGCTTGGCGAATCCACCATGTAGCATAGGTCGAGAATTTATGCCCGCGGCGATAATCGAACTTCTTGGTGGCGCGGATGAGACCGATATTGCCTTCTTGAATCAAGTCAAGAAAAGGCACGCCGCGTCCCATGTATTTCTTGGCAACCGAGATCACAAGGCGAGAATTCGCCGTAATGAGGTGTTCGCGAGCCGCCCAACCGTCTTCAATGAAGCGGCGGAGTTCGAGGCGGCGCTTGGGAGAAACATTGCCGTGCGCCAATTCTTCGCGGGCAGAACGTCCACGTTCGATGCGCTGGGCTAGTTGCACTTCCTCGGTGGCGGTCAACAGCGGAACACGGCTAACCTCTTTGAGGTATAAGCCAATCGTATCGTCGGTGTCGATGTTTGCCAGGTAGTCGTCGAGCGCTAGGTCGGGTTCGGGTTCGGCTTCGCCGCTTTCTTCTACAGCCACCAATTCATCTTCGGTGGGCTCGGGCATCATGCTTTCTTCCACAAACGGGATACCCGCACTTAAGAGAGCAGAAAACGCTTCTTCCAGCTGTTCCACATCTTGCTCGGCTTCAGGGAAGAAGTGCAGAATATCGTCTAATGTTACAAAAGATTTTTGCCGCCCCAGTTCGATCAAACGCGCTATCGCAGAATACTCTTCTTCATCATCTTCGCTTATCAGTATTTTGTCTACATCCATTCACTCATCCAACTTTCAATAAGTATTTGCCTGCAAATTCCAGAATTAGAATACACGGTTTTATATTGAAAAGCAATAGGCTTATGCTTCTCAGATGCCTTGCAATGGTCTTGTATTACTTTACCCTCCCCTATTTTTAGGGGAGGGTGTTAAGCCGGTTAGGGCGTGGGGGAAATTTCAGTGGCGGGAACAGGCGTCTCGGTTGGGAGAGGCGTGGACGTCGCCGTGGGGATGGGGGTGGGCGTGTTCAGGTACGGCACAACCGAAGCAAGGTTGGTCAACGCACCAATGCCGCTAAGGGAGACCACATAAAACTTGTCGTTATCCACGCGCACGTAATATCCGTTTTCGCTGGGGGTGGTATCGCCCACTTCAAGCGTGCTGGTCGTGCCATCTTCGAATCCGATCGTGAGGATGAAGGCAGGCTGGTCGAAACCAAAAATGGATGGGTCTTTCTTGTTATCCACTTCGGTGATGATGCGCAGTGCTGTGACCTGAGACGCTGCCGCCTCTGCCATGCCCTGATCTGCTTCTACTTCATCAGGCTGAGTCAATACCCAAGCCTGACTCTCGTTCCGCTCCAGTTGGACAGCTTCGCCTTCCAGCGGTTTGACTTCAATGCTGGAGACAACGCTTCCTGTTGCAAAGAGAGGTGCTTCTTCTGCTATAGGGGAGATCTCTGCCTCTGCATCTTCGATCGGGTTTTGGTTGAGGTAAATGATTGCCGCGATGATGGCAGCAAAAACGAGTAAAGCAACCCATGTGCCGGTTCGGAAAAAGGGCTTCCCTTGTTTTGCAGCGGATTTTGTGCGGGTGCTTGGGGCACTGCTTGTTGCTGCTCGTGTGGGTTTGCTCGCCTTTGTTGTGGTCTTCTTGGTTTTCGGTGCCATATTATCCTTTCCTGCGGCGTGAGAACCAGGTCGAAATGCCAAAGAAGACGACCATGCCCGGAATGACGAACACGATCACGATCACTAACACCACGAAGCGCCAAGTCTCTGTGGGCGGAGTGAAGATGCGCTCAGTGCGCGGGCGGGTGGTCAGGTTAAGCAGGTCTTCCTGTTCGGCTGCCCAATCAACCGAGTTGATGAAGAAGTTGCCGTTGCCATACGCATCGAAATTGCTGTCGATGGCAAAGAACGAATTTCCGAAGACGACGACACGACCGGTTGTTGCTGCGTTTTCACCCGCGATCGCAAGATAGAGAGGTCCCGGCACATCGGTTTCCTCGTCGAATGCAGGAGATTCGGTATCGCTTAGTTCGGTGGTTTCACCCCAGGAATTTTCAGCGGTACTGATGAGCCAGGTCTGTGTCACATTCTCTTTGACCTCAGATGAGATGGTGAGACTGCGTGCCTGCGGCATGATGACCACCAGGTTCTGCGTCAGGTTTTGTGTGATCGGGTGACCAGGGTTGTAGAGTGAAGAAACCGCCGCGAAGGGATTATCTGGGTTGGCGCCATCAATGACGATATCGTCGTTGTAGATGATGCCCCATTCTTTGTTCAGGTAAGCAGCAAGCGGGTCGTTCAAATCACCGAATTCAGTGAAATACTTCGGGTCTTGTAAGACGACGAGCGAACCGCCATTGTCCACATAGGCTTTCAGCAACTTCACTTCATCCGCACTGACGGGTTTCTGTGGTCCAGCCACGATGACAGCCAGAGCGTCGGCGGGGATCTCGCGGGTATTCAGCAGGTTGAGGCTGCTAACCGTGTAGTTTTTGGCTTCTAGCGTGCTTTTGGCAATGCCGTAAGTCAACTCGGAGCCGGGTTCAAGGCTGATTTCACCATGTCCCTGAAGGAAGTACACCGTGCGCGCTCCCGGGCTGATGAGACGCAGCAGGGTTTTGGCAAGCTCAGACTCGGTAGCGAAATCGGCGATCTCTTTGATCTCGCCCATTTGCAGCAAGATCTTGGCATCTCCTGTCACACCGGCTTCACGTGCCGCAACCGGGTCGAGGTCTGGGTTCACAAAGCTATAGGTGAACTTGCCATCACTGTTATTCTTGAACTTTTGCAGAAGATCTTCTGCGCCGGTAAGATCAGAGCTAGTGGAGTAGAACGCGACCGCGTTGACGGGCTCTTTCAGTGTGGCAAGGATCTGCAGGGTCTCAGGCGCAAGCGTGTTGGTCTTGTCTTCGGTAAAGTCGTAGGGCGAGCCGAGCAGGTCGCTGTTGTTGAAGACGATGTAGTTGCTGGCGATGAGAATGCCAACAAAGGCAATTGCCAGAATCAGGGAATTCGAGCCGTAGCGTGCCTGTCGTCCGGTGAGGAAGCGGCGCACGGCATCTGGGTTGAGGATGGCGGCGGTCGCCAAGCCGATAATGAATAGACCGATGCTGATCTGCAGGGCGAGGTTCACTCCGTCCTGAATCTCCACTGGCAGGGTGAACATGCCAATCGTAGTCAGCAAGTTTGCCGAGCCGATCAGACCCGTGGAAATACAAGCAACGAGGGCAACGATTAGCCCGATCAGCGCGTATTTTGCGTTGGGGTTTTTCTTTTTACCAGCCATGTTAGCGCCATCTCCGAATTTCGATTGCAGTGGTACCGGCAAACAGCCCAAAGGCGGTAAGGCTTAAGTAATACACAATGCCGCCAAGGGTGATGGTGCCGGTATTCATTTGGTCAAAGTGATTGTTGATACTGAGGTAATTGAAAACCTCGCCGCTCTGCGGGAGCAAGCTTGCGGGCAGACCGACCATAAAGTAAAGGAAGAACAAAAGTCCTAGAGTGACGAAGAACGCCGCGAACTGGTTCGTGAAAATGGCAGAAATGCCCACACCCAGAGCCAGCATGGTGGCGCAGAGCAAGATCAAACCAAGATAAGAGGCGATCACTACCAACCAGTCTATGCCGGGGTCTACGAAGTTGTTCAAAACGAGCGGGTAGATCAAGGTGGTGAGCAGAAGGGTCAGGATGAAAAGAATAGAGCCCAACCATTTACCAATGACTAACTCCGAGTCGCGCACGGGGGCGGTCAAAAGAAGTTCGAGCGTGCCCATGCGGGCTTCATCAGAAAGCAGGCGCATGGTGAGTGCCGGGCTGAGGAAGATCATCAGGAAGGCGAACAATCCGTTGATGGGGGCGATATCGGGGGCAGGAGCGCCGCCGAATGCGCCTTGTTGACTGTTGAAGAACAGCAACAGGCTGAAGTAAATGCCAAGGGGTAACAAGACCGCCAGCATCACAACATATGCCAGGGGTCCGTTGAAGTAATTATCGTATTCGCGTTTTGCGATGGTCCAAATATTTCTCATGGGAGATGCCTCGTGTTATTTCTTGCCGTCACTGCCGGTGAGTTCGAGGAAGATCTCTTCCAGGCTCATGCCCAGCGGACGGAGTTCGAGCAGATCATAGCCATCTTTGATGACTTGTTTGGCAACTTCGGGGCGCAGGTCTTTACCAGAGGCAAATTCGAATTCCACGCTGCCATCATCAAGGGTTTCCACCTTGCGCACGCCTTTAACGCTCTTGATGCTATCGGCAAGTTCATCGCCTTCGCCGCGCACACGCACCACCACACGTTCTGCACCGAGCAGGCGGGCTTGCAGGTTTTCGGTGGTATCTTCTGCAACGATCTTGCCTTTGTTGATGATGAGCACACGATCGCAGAGATTTTGGGCTTCATTCAGAAGATGGGTAGAAAGCAGCACTGTTCGTTCTTTGCCGATCTCGCGGATTAATTGGCGCACTTCCACCACTTGCCCGGGGTCCAAACCAATCGTCGGCTCGTCGAGGATCAAGACCTCGGGGCGATGAAGGAGCGCTTGTGCCAGCCCAACGCGCTGTTTCATACCTTTGGATAAATTGCCAATGAAACTGCTCGAACGGTCTATTAACCCAACCATATCGAGCACTTCATCTACACGGTCTTCCACATTTGGAATACGGCGTAATTCGCCCATATACTTTAAATAATCGAATGCCGTCATGTCGTAATACAGCGGCACAGATTCTGGCAGGTAGCCCACCCGCTTGCGTACTTCCAACGACTCTTCTACTACATCATACCCAGCCACAATTGCCTCACCATCAGTGGGCGGCATATAGCCAGTTAGGATGCGCATGGTGGTGGTTTTGCCTGCGCCATTCGGACCTAAAAACCCAACGATCTCGCCCTGCTGGGCATCAAACTTAAGATTGTTGATGGCGCGGCGAGACCCATAGTCCTTTGTTAGACCACTAACTTTGATCATTGCTTCTCCTCACGGTGAAATTTATAATAATGGGGTTTTCGCAAAGAAAAGACACAGCCACAGTGGGCGGTGCCTTTTTAAATTACTGCAGATTACTATACAATATATGAAAGACCGAAGTCAAGCAGTCGTAAGACTTCTAATCCAATCCTAATTTTGCCGGGCAGAGGCTATAATTTCGACATGACCGAGCTACTTTATCAAACGGATGCATATCTCAAAGAGTTTTCTGCCATCGTTACATTTGTCGATGCTGAAACTCGTGCTGTCGTGTTGGATCGTTCTGCCTTCTACCCGGGCGGTGGGGGGCAACCCTGTGATTATGGCACCCTTAAAGTGAATGGCATGAACTACCCTATTGAAAAGGTTAAGAAACAAGGGGATGACGTCCTTCATTTTCTCGGTGGCACCGAGCCTTTGCCTATGCCCAATTCTGCCTCATTCGGGACCGTAGACTGGGTGCGGCGACACCAGCTGATGCGTACGCATACAGCCATGCACATCCTTTGCGGAACGGTCTTCCGCGATTATGGTGCCAAAGTCACCGGCGGCGATATGGACCCGCTGAAAGGGCGCATGGATTTTGAATTTGAGACCATGCGTGCAGAACTCGTCCGTGAGATCGAGGTGGCGGTCAATGCTGAGGCGAGGAAAAACCTTGAGATCAGAGTCAAGATCCTCCCGAGGGAAGAGGCGTTTCAGATCCCAGATTTGATCCGCACCAAGATCAATCTCCTTCCTGAGGGCATCACACAAGTTCGTACCGTCGAGATTGTTGGGCTTGATCTGCAAGCCGACGGCGGGACGCATGTGGCAAATACTTCAGAAGTAGGCACGATCAAGGTAGTTGAATACAAGAGCAAAGGTGCCATTAACAAACGCATCTACATTGAAGTGCAATAGCCCATTTTGGGGAGGCATCTTTTTTTCAGTGTTGTATAATTTCGAAAACCTGGCGGGGTCTCCCGCCTATTATTTAAAAGGAGAATGCAAATGAACGCCAAGAAACTATCTATCTTGCTTGCTGCCATTGTTTTGATCGCTGCTCAATTGGCTTGCGCTGTGGGTGAACCCACTTTGTCAAACGTCCGTGTAGCGAACGATGAAGAGGGCAATCAACCCAATACCGTCTTTGGGGCGACCGATACCGTGTATGTGGTGGGTGACCTTGCCAATGCCGTAGAAGGAAACCAGATCACCTCGCGCTGGTATGCTGAAGACGTCCCCGGTGTAGACCCGAACTTCTTCATCGACGAATCTGCTATTGATGTGGGCGCTGAAGCGATCGATTATGTGTACTTCTACTTCCCGCCTCCTGCCGATGGCTGGCCTGCCGGAACGTATAAGGTGGAAGTGTATTTCAATGGTGTATTGAACAGCACGGTTAATTTTACCGTTCAGTAGCCCGATTTTGTTTGATTTGAAGCGGTTATCTATCCTGGTAGCCGCTTCTTTCTTTTGATATTGGAGTAATTGTATGGAATCTGAATTTAACAACCTGGGCGATGCCCCCAAGAAGAGTAATAATACCCTCTTGATCATTGGCGGCATTTTAGTGGTTTTATGTTTATGTGTGGTATGTGTTGCGGCAGGTATCTTTCTGTATACCAGTAATTCGATTCCGGGGTTTAGCTCTGCAGAGCCGACGCCCTTCCCAACATTTGCAATGCCAACCATTCCGCCAGTGCCGACATTGGATGTCCCCGCGACTAGTGAGTCTTCTTCACTATTTACGCCTTCGCCAGTGAGCAATCTGCGCACTGCCAACGACCAGGAAGGGAACGACCCCAACATCACTTTCGGGTCCCTCGATACGATCTACCTTGTAGGTGATCTGGCTGGTGCTGTAGAAGGGGATGTGATCACCTCACGTTGGATCGCTGAAGCGGTGGTAGGCTTAGACCCGAATTTTCTGATCGATGAAGGCGATATCACTGTGGGTACAGAAGTGGTGGATTATGTGTATTTCTTCTTTGAACCGCCCACTGATGGCTGGCCCACTGGAATCTATCGTGTAGAAGTCTTCTACAACGATGTGCAGACCGGCGTAGTCAATTTCTTTGTGCAGTAAGTGCTCAGTCGTCATTGCCTGCGCACGGTGCAGGCAATGACAATGTACGGTTGAATATCTTTCACAAGGCAGATGTCGAACTGGCATCTGCCTTTTCTTGCCTTATAATGTGAGTAATTAAAGCAGGTTATGGGTTGCATAACCCGCCCAACACAATTTGCAAAAGCCAGAGTAAAGCCTGCCTTAAGAAGGTTATCGTCTAAATGATCATCTTATACCCAAGGAGAGAGAATGGCTTTGTTACCAGAATCAAAAGAAAAACGTGTCTTCAATAATATTCTTGGCGCAATGGGGCATACGCCACTTGTGCGTTTGGAGCGCATTGGCAGAGACTTGCCGGTTCCGCTTTACGCCAAGTTGGAAATTATGAACCCTGGCGGCTCGGTCAAAGACCGGGTGGGGGCGAACATCATCGAACAAGCTGAGAAGCGTGGCGAGCTTAAACCAGGCGGAACTGTCGTTGAAGCAACTTCTGGTAATACAGGTGTAGGGCTTGCCATTGCCGCAGCCTTGAAAGGCTACAAGACCATCTTCGTCATGCCAGACAAGATGAGTAACGAAAAAATCCTTCTTCTGCGTGCCTATGGTGCGCGCGTGGTCATCACGCCAACGGCTGTTGCCCCGGAAGACCCTCGCTCGTATTATGAAGTGGCGAAGAGACTGGTGCGCGAAACTCCCAATGCCATCTTGGCAAATCAATATCACAACCCCGATAACCCACAAACCCATATTATGACTACGGGTCCTGAAATTTGGGAGCAGACCGATGGCAAAGTGACCGATGTCATCATCGGCATTGGCACAGGTGGAACCATCACCGGCGTGGGGCGTTATCTTAAATCCATGAATCCGAACATCACCATCGTCGGCGTAGACATTGAAGGCTCGATCCTCACCGAGATCTGGCAGAACAATGGCATCATCCCCGATGGTGCATACCCCAAGACCTATAAAGTGGAAGGCATTGGCGAAGACTTTTTGCCCTCCACCATGGACATCCGCGTAGTGGATGCGATTGAACGCGCAGGCGATCGTGAGTCATTTTTGTGGGCACGTCAACTCGTGCGGCAGGAGGGAATCTTCGCAGGAGGCTCATCTGGTTCGGCGATTGCAGGCGCAATCAAGTACTGCCGCAAATTAAGCGGTGACCGCCTCGCTGTCGTGATTTTGCCTGATTCTGGTTCCCGATACTTATCCAAGTTCTACGACGATAAGTGGATGCGCGAATTCGGCTTCCTCAGCATGGAATTTGGTGAAATGTCTCTCGGCGATTTGCTGGTCGCCAAACAGAATAAGACCTTGTACACCGCCACGTTGGGCGACTCCATCCGCAAAGTGGAAGGCGTCATGCGTCAGAATGCGGTTTCGCAAATGCCGGTCGTAGATAAAGACGGAATTTTGGTCGGGCTCATTGAAGAAGTGGATATGCTCAAGCATATGCTTGAAGAACACAACCACAGCAATGACGAAGCAATAGATCCGCTCGTGCAAAAAGCGGGTGCTATATACAGTCCGTCCACTTCGTTGGATGACGCCATGCATTCCCTGACAGAAGGCTTGGCACTAATCATTGTCGATGGCAACCGCCCGGCAGGGATTCTCACCAAGATCGACGTGTTGGACTTTGTAGCAGGGAAGATTTAGAAGAGTAGTAACGAAGTGATAGGAGAAGTTCAAAGAACTTAAGCGAATGGCTTCGATCATTGACCGACGACCGCAGACCGCGGTTTACCGTCGGCGGTCAAAACTTATTATGTTGGATACAGAATCTCTTGAAAGAAAAAGAACAAACGTTCTGTTATAATAAGAGCACGTTATTTACCAAAGGAGAATAAAAATGGACTTTAGCTCTATCAACTGGTTAGCTGTTTTATTTTGTGTTTTGGCAAGTATGGTCATCGGCGGTGTGTGGTTCGGCCCCAAAACCTTCTTCCCTGCCTGGTGGAAAGCGGTTGGCAAGGCGGGTGACCCAATGATGGGTGGCGGTGAAAATACGCCCGGCTCATCGCTCGGCATGGGCTTGGTGTGGGGCGGTGTTGTCTTTGCCTCCTTCGTTCAAGCTGTGTTCATGTCGATGATGGTTCATGCTATGGGCAGCCTGTCTGGCGGCGTTTCCCTTGCTTCTGGCGCGCTCACCGGATTTTTGATCTGGCTCGGCTTCGTAGCCTCCTCCAGCCTGACCAATAAATTATTCGCAGACCGCCTCAAAGCCTGGGTGTTGGAGCAGGGCAATCATCTCATCACCTTGGTTGTGATGGGTGCCATTGTCGGCGCCATGGGCTAACTTAAAGTACACGGATTGGACGGATTACACAGACAAAAGCGGACATAAAAAAATCCGTGCGAATCTGTGAAATCCGTATTATCCGTGTCCAAAAAGAACTTGAGACACACTCTCTAACCATAATTTCGCTTGAAGTAAAATATAGCGGACGGGTTCCCGTCCGCTATATTTTTTTGGAGAGAGAAATGATTCGCCCATATCACGAAGACGACTTTAACGCTGTTACTTCCCTGTGGTTCGATGCCATGCAGGTTGCCATCCCTGGCCTAATGAAACGCATGGGCTACACCCTCGAAGGCTCACGCGCTTATTTCAAGAACGGCATTGCACCTGAACATCAACTTTGGGTCTACGAATTGGAATCTCAGCCGGTTGCTTATCTTGCCATCAAAGATGATTTTATAGACCGCCTCTACGTCCGCCCAGATCTGCATCGGCACGGCATTGGCTTGGCGTTGTTGCAACACGCACGCTCACTTTCACCAAACCATCTTTGGCTTTACACGAACACTATCAACAATATGGCATGTGCTTTCTACGAAAAGAATGGTTTCGTTGCCGAAAAATATGGTATGAGTCC
>JBDKJK010000504.1:0-5527 GCA_039796675.1 Chloroflexota bacterium | reverse complement strand
GTGTCGACGGCAAAATGAATATCGTCCATAACTGTGTTGATAAATACCAGTTATTAGTGACCAGTGACCAGTTAGCAGTGGCTTTTGAGGGAGAAGAAGGAATCACTCGAAGTTTGACATATCGCGAGTTACATAAAGAAGTGAATAAAGTCGCCAATGCTTTAAAGTCTTTGGGTTTGGGGAAAGGTGATGCCATTGGTATTTTCATGCCGATGACTCCTGAGATCGTCATTGCTTTGCTGGCAATTGCAAAGATTGGCGGCATCATTTTGCCATTATTCTCTGGTTACGGAGCAGGTGCCATCATCTCACGCATGGTGGATGCTGACGCCAAAGCTCTCTTTGCTGCCGATGGCGCTTTCCGGCGCGGCAAACCCGTGGAGATGAAGTCCGTTGCGGATGAAGCGGCGGAGAGCATTCCCACCTTGAAGCATATGATCGTGCTCAAGCGAACGAATCAGGCAATAAAGATGAAAGAAGAAAGAGATTTGTGGTGGCACGAATTGATAGACGTGCAAAGTGATGTGTGCGAAACCGAAAAGACATCTGCCGAAGATCCATTGATGATCATTTACACCTCTGGTACGACGGGTAAACCCAAAGGGGCACTGCACACGCATTGCGGCTTCCCGGTCAAAGCTGCACAAGATATGGCATTCGGCACAGATGTGCATGGCGCTTCGACTTCGAGCGGAAGTTCGCCTGCTCTCCGCTCAGCGCGAGGGGATGTGATCTATTGGATGACAGACATGGGTTGGATGATGGGTCCCTGGTTGGTGTTTGGCAGTTTATTGCTAGGTGCCACGATCTTCTTGTACGATGGCGCGCCAGATTTTCCGTCACCGAGCCGCTTATGGGAACTGGTAGAAAAGCACAAGATAAACCAGATGGGCGTTTCGCCCACGTTGATTCGTTCGCTGATTCCGCATGGTGATGAACATTTCAAGCAATATGATCTATCTTCCCTAAAGTGTTTTGCATCCACAGGCGAGCCGTGGAACCCCGACCCATGGATGTGGCTTTTCGAGAATGTCGGCGGTGGGCGCATTCCCATTATCAACTATTCTGGTGGGACCGAAATCTCCGGCGGAATTGTGATGGGCAACCCGCTTTTGCCGCTTAAGCCCTGTGCATTCTCTGCCGCTTGCCCGGGCATGCATGCGGATGTGGTCAATGAAAATGGTGAACCCATTCGAGATGCCGTAGGCGAGTTGGTCATCAAAGCGCCGTGGATCGGCATGACGCGCGGTTTTTGGAAAGATAAACAACGTTATTTAGATACGTACTGGTCGCGTTGGGAGAATGTTTGGGTCCACGGTGATTTCGCAGCGATCGATAACGATGGCTTATGGTACATCCTCGGACGCTCGGACGATACGATCAAGATTGCAGGGAAACGATTGGGCCCGGCAGAGGTCGAGTCGATTCTTGTGCGGCATGAATCCATTGTGGAGGCGGCGGCAATTGGGGTGCCGCACGAGGTCAAAGGGAGTGAACTGGTCCTTTTTGCAGTGACCAAGCCCGGCGTGGAAGGAAGCGTGGCACTTCGTCAAGAATTGTATGAAATGGTCGTTTCAGAAATGGGCAAGCCGCTCGCGCCGAAATCCATCCTGTTTGTTTCAGACCTGCCCAAAACACGCAATGCCAAGGTCATGCGGCGTATGATCCGCGCGGCGTATTTGGGGCTTGAGTTGGGAGACACATCGTCGCTGGTTAACCAGACGGCAGTGGAAGAGATCATGAAGCTCACCAAAACACATTTAGACCGCTGAATAGCAGTCGATTGAACAAAAAGATGGCTGGCATCAATTGCCAGCCATCTTTTTGTGTGCATTATAATTATCTCGTCTCGCAATTCGTGAGAAAAGGAGATTGAATGAAAAAAGTTCGAAATCTGATCTTGGGGTCGATGCTGACACTGGCGGTCATCCTGTCTTCCTGTGGAACGCCGACACCCGAGGTAATCACTGTCGTGGTAACTGCGACGAACCCGCCCGCAACGGACGCGCCTGCCACAGAGGCTGTTCCGCCGCTGGCACCCGTCACTCTCGGCGGCCCGCAAAGCGGCGAAACGATCAAATGGATTGATGGCAGTGCATTGGTCTACATCCCTGCGGGAAGTTTCTCAATGGGGTATGGTGGAGACGCGCCTGTACATAGCGTGAACCTGAGCGGTTATTGGATTCAACAGACCAAGGTGACCAATCGTATGTACGATCAATGTGTCAAAGCCGGGGTATGTTCATCCCCTACACAGGAACTTGGGGGACCAGTCTTTACAAACCCTGAGTTTGCCAGCCATCCGGTCGTAGGCGTTAACTGGGATCAAGCCCAGGCATATTGCACATGGATACAGGGAAGCCTGCCTACTGAAGCGCAATGGGAGAAGGCTGCGCGTGGCGCGAACGGCAATACTTATCCGTGGGGTAACATCGAACCTACATGCGACCTGTTGAACTATTCTAACTGCTATGGACGCACGACGAACACAAATAATTATGATGCAGGAAAGAGTCCCTTCGGTGTGTTCGATATGGCTGGAAATGTATTTGAGTGGGTGGCAGATTGGTATGATGCCAATTATTACGCGGCCTCACCTGCTGATAACCCAACCGGTCCCGCAAGCGGACAATACCGTGGTATCCGTGGCAGTTCTTTTGAAACGGCTGAAGAGCAGGTACTTACTGCCATCCGTCGTTTCAATGAACCGAACGACAGCGGGCGTGATATCGGCTTTCGCTGTGCGGTTGCAAACCCGCAGCCTTTTGCACCGTACTGCCAATTAACGGCGCAGGTGCCTGCCAATCAAATCGAGTCATCCACTGCCTGTGCGTTGCCCGAAGGTGTGGTCGTTAACCAGTACTGCCAAAATGGAGACGGCTACGGTGTGGTGCAGATTTCCTTCGATGCCACATGGGAGGAAAGCGGCACCCGCATTCAATGTGAAGAACGGGTTGAAGGCGGACTCCGTACGTTAGTTTGCCGCGGTCCGCGTGGAATTGAATCTACGAATGAGGTGATAGTCTGCAACCCGGCTTGCACCAATCAACCGGATGTGAGTAGCCTGAACGCTTTTTGCGACGCTGGGTACACGCTCGACCCTGCAACGGGGGCTTGTTCTTACACTCCAATTCTTGCCCAACCTGCGGCTGGTGGATGTCCGCTCGGCTATGTGACCATCCAACGTGGTGACCAACAAGTCTGTGCCGCCGGACCCGCAACAGACGGATCCTGCCCGATCGGTTTGTACTTTGACGATTTGGCTGGCTTCTGTGTGCCGCCGAACGGTCAGGCTGATGCTCCTTTTGGCATTGATAACTCCACCCTCGCCGCCCAGACCTATGCCGGTTGTGCTACAGGTTATTCTTATAACGAGAACTTCCAGTGTTGCCAGCCTGCTGCGGGCGCAGTTAACCCAACTTGCGCACCAGGCTTCATCTTTGACGCGAACTCAGCGGCTTGTGTGCCCGTCTTTGAAGAGGCGCTGAGCGGGACGGGGTGTATTGCTGTGCGTGTCAACACGGTGAAGTGCGTTACGCTTGAAGACAAGGTCTGTGCTCCAATTGCCACTGAGGCTCGTTGTGTGGCGAACCTGAACTGTAAGTGGAATGAGCCTGAAGATCGATGTGAGCTGCGGGTTACGCCGTAAACTGATTTGCTTGAATTTGTGATGAACTCATCCGGTGTCGTTGCCCGGATGAGTTTTTTTAATGGCGTGAATCCTGCCTGGGTTTGGCTGGCAGGCTCGGGCGCGGAAGGAGGCGGAAAACAGTCCTCAAGTAGGGGTTGCAAAAACAGAAAAAATGTTCTAAGATATGTCATTGTTATCCGTTTTTTAAAAAGGAGAATGTCATGTCTAAAAGAAATATTGTCCATGTTGAAATTCCTGCCGCGAATACTGGCGCTGCCGGAGAGTTCTATAAGGAATTGTTTGGCTGGAAAATCACACCGATGCCTGAGATGAATTATGTCATGTGGGAAGCGGGCAGTGGCGATGAATATGGAGGCTTTCCGCAGGTTTCAGATGAGAACCCTGCCGGGCAGGTCTTGGTTTATATTGCCAGTGATGATATTGATGAAGACCTGGATAAAGTGAAAGAGTTGGGTGGTAAGATCTTGCGCGAAAAAACCGAAATCCCAGGCATGGGCTGGTACGGAGTGTTTCAGGACCCAACCGGCAATGTACTTGCGCTTTATACAGGCATGAAGAAGTAATGGGTCGCCTTCTGAACGAGGTTAAATAATGTATGCCATGACGGGAAAATTGTTTGCCCAGCCCGGCAAGCGTGGACAACTGGCAGAGATTCTTTTAAGTGCTTCCAGAATGGTTGCCGAGATGCAAGGCTGCCACGCATACATCATCCTCGAAGATGCAACGGACGAATCGGCTGTATGGGTCTTCGAAATGTGGGACGATAAAGACGCACATGATGCATCACTGCGCGATAAAAGCGTCCGTGCTTTGATTGCGGAAGCCATGCCGATCCTTGCCGGTGCGCCGAGCGGTTCAGAATTGCGAGTGTTGGGTGGGTATGGCGTGAACATGTAAATCTCTGCTTGACGCATCCATTTGCAGGTGGTATGCTTGCGCGAAATGTTCAACCTGAATGATCGCAACAACACCAATACTACTCGTACCGGTTTCCCGGCGGGGCTTTGGTGGTTGTCAGGTGAACAAGAACAAGTTCAACCCAACTAATTAAACCAAATGCCCCGAAGAGTTCGGGGCATTTTTCTTAAGGAGAATCACCATGTCCGTTTCAAACGCCACACCCGTTCTCGCTGCCGAAGAGAAATACCTCATCCCTGTCAGCGACCATCTAAAACAAATGATGGATATTCCACCTTCTCGCATGTTCCTCATCAATAAATCGTTGAAGGTCTATGTTGAGAAAAACGCCGGAGCCAAGATATTTGACGCTTCTCAGGGCGACGGCGGCGCATCCCTGCCTGGAACGCCCAAGCCGATTCTGGAACGTGCGCTTCAACTCCAGCTCGAGCATGGTACGGCCTACGATATGCCGTTCGGTACTGAAGCCTATCGCAAGGCGGTCATTGAGCAGTATTGGAAGTTAGACTCTGCTTCTGGTTGGGGACCTGCCAACGTCCTCGGCACCGCGGGCGGACGTGATGCCTTGAATAAAGCCTATCAAGCCATGTTGGCTTTGGGGCATGGACGTCAGGGCGACCTCATCATGGTCTCGCGCGTGCCGTGGATTTCGTACAACTGGGGTCCATACGGAGTTGGAGCCAATGTATTGTGGGCTCCCGGTGACCCGGCACAAGGTTGGGCATATTCCGAAGAAGCGATTCGTGAAAGCGTGAAATTCGCCGAATCAAAGGGACGTAAAATTGCAGGCATCATCATTACCAATCCAGATAATCCCACCGGTATGACCATCGCCGTTGAAAAGCAGGTCTCACTTGCCAAAGCCGCGCTTGAAGCAGGCGTTGCCTTCGTGCTCTTCGACTGGATGTATCACTACGTCACCGACGAATCGCCTATGGATTTGAATTCCTTCCTCAA
>JBDKJK010000503.1:0-6927 GCA_039796675.1 Chloroflexota bacterium | reverse complement strand
AGGTGCCGCCCCAAACGCCAACTTCTTCGCCCATGATAAAAACTGCAGGGTCGCGGTCCATTTCTTCCATTAATGCTTGCGAGATCGCCTCGCGGATGGTGATTTTTGCCATGTGTTCCTCGTTATACGATATTCGTTATACGATACTCGTTTGTCGGGTTGGTTTCCGAATTTCGAATGATCGAATATCGGGTTTCGTTAGTTATCCACAAAAATATCTGTATACAATTCTTCCGGCGCGGGTTCGGGAGAGGTTTCGGCGAATTCAACCGCCTTTGTCACTTCCTCTTCCACACGCGCTTCGATCTCATCCAACGCCTTGCGAGTGGCGACCTTCTTATCGAGCAGGTATTTGTTGAAGATGCCGATGGGGTCGTTCGATTGCCACTGCTTTACTTCTTCAGCTTTGCGGTATCGTTCCGGGTCGCCCATGGAGTGACCACGGAAGCGGTAGGTGTCAATTTCCAACAAATAAGGCTGCCCCTCTTTACGGACGTACTCGATTGCTTCTTTTGCAGCTTCGTAGACCTTGGTTACGTCCATGCCGTCTACCTGTCCGTTCTTCATGCCGTAGCCTTCGGCTTTTTGGCGGATCTCGGTCACAGCCGAAGCACGTTCCACGGTGGTTCCCATGCCGTACTGGTTGTTTTCACAGACCCACAGCACGCGCAATCCCCAGGTCTTGGCTAAATTCAAGGCTTCATGAAAATAACCGATATTGGTAGCGCCGTCACCGAACATACAGATGGTGACGTTATCATTTTTGGCATATTGGTCGCCGAGGGCAAAACCAGAAGCGATGGGCAAATGTCCGCCGACGATGGCATGCCCGCCCCACATGTTCTTGGACGTATCTGCCATGTGCATCGAGCCGCCCTTGCCTTTGGACATGCCCGTTGCCTTGCCGAGTAATTCCGCCATCACCGCATCTGCAGAGATGCCACAGTTCAATGCAACACCGTGGTCGCGGTAGGCAGTGATGACACGGTCACGGGGTTCACGCGCCGCAATCAAACCGGTCGAAACGGCTTCCTGCCCGATATACAGGTGCATGAAACCGCCGATCTTGCCAGCTTGGTACAACTCTGCGCCGCGTTCTTCCACACGCCGAATCAGCACCATCTGGTAATACAAATCGAGCAATTGTTCTTTCTTCATTAAATGGAACTCCAATAACAAGGTTCATACGCCCGAAGGCGTAATTTTGGGTTGAAAAATATCTAAGGAAAAAACACCAAACTCCCCTTGGCGTTCTGATTCCTGTAAATCGAATCGGAGATTATATCAGAGAAAAAAAGCCCGATTTTACCCCTGATAGGTTTTGAAAGCCTGGAAATTCAGCTCAGCAATTGAATTATTTTTGGGTTGACACTCCGTCTGCACATGCTATAAATATGTATCCGCCAGAGGCATCTATTTTTTTTACAAGGAGAATTACATGAAACTGACCCCCCCGAAAAAAGCGACCTTTTGGATCGCTGTTGTACTTGGCTTACTCGGCTTGATCTCAACCTTTGTTTCCATTCCTGTTGTAAGCGGATTGGCTTTCTGGTTCGTTTTCGCAGGATTTGCCCTCCTCGCACTTGGGCTGACGGTTAAAGGCTTCTAATTTTATTGTTCACTGGCGGATCAAAAAACTCCCCGCAGCAATGCGGGGAGTTTTTTGATTTTTACTTACAGGCTGGCACGATCTGAACCACCTTCTCCGAAGTACCGTTTTCATTCACGGCTTCGAGCTCATAGGTAACCACTTTGTTGAAAGGCACAGCGGGGTCTTTGTAATTGAGCCGGCTCGCTTTGAATTCTCCGACCCGTCCTCCGTCACGATAGAGGCGGTACGCCGTCTCACCGCCGCCGCTTGCCCAGCTCAAGGTCAACGAGAATTTTTTTGGTCCCGGCTGGCAAAGCTGATCCACCACAAAAAAGCTCAAAGGCACTCCCGGCAGGTCTGGCGCTTCACCGATCGATAGGGAGCTAAAATCCTGGTTGGGCGTCGCATTCTCGTAAAAGATCCAACATTCGCGCCCGGTGTCGTTAACCACCTGCCACCACTGGCTGTCTTCACTGCGACCAACCACAGGCAGTTCTTTATCCGCCGCAATTTGGTCGACGATATTATAGAAGGTGCTGGGTCCTAACCGGCAGTTCGAATTTTTGGTGAGAGTCAATTCCGGTGGAATTTGCGGCGTGGCTGTTGGCGGGATGGGTGTATCGGTGGGGGAGATTGTTGCAGTATTTTCAACTACCACCACATACGTCACCTCCGGGCTGAGTTGAGTGGGTTGCACATCACCGCCTGAATTTGTGTCACCTTCCGAGTTCGAACCGGGCAGAGTGCAAGCAAGAATGGAAAGAATCAAGAATAAACTGGCAAGCGAAACATCTCTTCTGGCGTTCATGAATTTCTCCTCAATAGGTCTGATGGGCGTTTCGAATATTATACACTCGCACACAAGTTGAATTCATGTAAAATAAAAGCATGGACTGGTTTTCAAACTCGAAGCAAAGTGAAGTGAAAAAGTTAATTTCCCTACTGGCAGATGGAACAAAACGTGACCATGCCGCCCAGGAATTAATCCGCCTTGGCGCAGACGCCATCTCCCCTTTGATCGATGCGCTTCAGACTCAAGACTTGAACCTGCTCGCCATCTATCAACGCATCCTCGCCCGAATCCCTTCTGCCTCTCCTGAAATGACAAAAGCACTTCGCTCTGCCCACCCGCTCATTCGCGGACGGGTTGCCGAGGTCTTTACCATCAGCAAAGATAAGAACGCCATGCCTGCCCTTCTCGAAGCCTTGCGCGGAGAATTTTTCACCGTCCGTGCTCGGGCTGCACTTGCTTTGGCGGCTATTGGCGATGTGCGTGTAATTCCCGAGTTGCTCCCACTTTTGAAAGACCGCGAAGATGAAGTTCGCATTGCGGCATGTGTCGCTGTTGGAACATTCCACGACCCTCACACCTTTGATGAACTTGCCAATGTAACTCTTGATGATACAAAAATAGAAGTCCGGCAGGCGGCAGTGAAAGCTTTGGGCGCTTCGCGAAACCCAGCGGCGATCCCCTTTCTATTAGAAGCCCTACGAGATTCCTTCTGGTGGTTTGAACGTGAACATGCCACTCAAGATCTGCTTACCGCCATTGAAAATATGGGTGAGCCCGTTGTTGAACCTCTTATTGAAGCACTCGGTGACCGTGAAGGGACTGTCCGAAAATTTGCGGCGATTATTCTTGGGCGGCTAGGCGATTCTCGCGCCATTGAAGAATTGGGAATGACCGTCTACGATTTGCATCATGAAGTGAGTCAAACCGCAGCGTTGGCACTGGCTCAATTCGGCGCACCCGCCATCGACGTATTGGCTGAGGCGCTTATTCATCCCGAGGCATCCGTGCGCGAACACGCCATCTTAGGCTTGAGCAAGATCCGAGATGAAAGAGTTGCTCCGTTTCTGATCGAAATGCTCTACGATCCGGCTCCGGTTGTGAAAAGGCAGGCTGTTCTTTCTATTGGCGAACTTCGTGATGCGCGTGCCATCCCTGTCTTGCAGGAGATCGCCGCAAGCCGTATAGACAGGGAGCTTGCCGCGTTGGCAAAAAAGATCTTAGAAAATTATCGGTAGGAGTTTTATATGAGGCGTATTCATATATTGTTGTCAATTCAATCGCTCCTTGCGATTTTGGTTTCGATCAACCGCCTCGGCTCGTGGACGTTGGGTTATGTGAGCCCAAATGAATTTTTGCGCTGGGTGGATTTGAATAATATCCTCGTCTCGTTTATCAGTCTCATTGCGGCATATTTGCTCAAGAAATGCATTGAATACAATTCACCTGCGCGTGAAGGTGCGGCACACACGGTTTTGAATCTGGTGTTTTTTGTAGGTGTTTATCTGAGCGCGCTAAGTTATGGCTTTCATGAAATGACGAATTACCTGCACGTCCGTTTCTGTGAACCCGACCCTGGCAGTGACCTGTGCCGAATCATTATCTTCAACGACGACCAGTTCAGCCATTGGCTTTTCTTTGCCGGATTTATTATGGCAAATGTAACGATTCTGTTTTTGCAGGTGCTCTTTCCACATCAAGAGGATATGCGCGTTGGTGATGTTGCCTTGCTATTATCGAACTCCCTCTTTTTGGGTTTGGGCGTGATGGCGAACCTCGGCTTTGAAGAGATCGGGCTGGATTTGTTTGTAGTGGCGCTTCTCGCTCTGGTTTCTGCCTACCTGCTTTGGAAGCGCGGCAGGCAGCCAATGTTCATCTATTACACATCCGTATACTGGCTGGGTTTGGTTGGCAGTCTATTGGCGCAGGCGTTGCGCTGATCTTGTAACAGAACAATTAAAGGGTCGCGGGAGGCTCTCATGAAAGACAATATTGCCAATGTTCTGGAAGATTTTGAGAAACTTGCGTATAAAATTTTGATGTGGGTCATCCTCGTCCCAAAGACGATCATCAAAGTGACTCTCGACCCGGGGTTTGTACCGGGATATGTTCGCGGGGAATTAGCCAGTGAGAAGGGCAAGCAGTTCGACGAATACATTTCTCCGATGCTGTTATATCTTGGGGTAACCCTAATCCCTGCCATTGCCATTTATTTCATTCCTGTTTTTGGCATTAGTGTTGAAACACCCCAAAATGACCCGACATTACGTTACAACGCATATATTTTTCGGAACGGAGAATTTATCAGCGCATTGAATCAGCCGGGAGAATTCATTCCGTTGACTGGAGAAGGGAATATTAAGGCAACAAGTGATCCGGATCCCATTTCGTATTACCAAGTTGAACTTCGTGCAGAGGTAACTACTAAGGGAGATATCCGGAATAATGTCGATGCATTTTATTGGGAAGTATGGGTATGTGGCAACCTTAATTCAGACGGGACATGTTCATACGATACCTTTTTGTTTGGGCAAGTGCATGACCAGGAGAAAGGTCTTAGTAATTTTGGTCCAGACGAATATGGAACTCCGATAGAAATTTATCGAGAGTCGTCTCAATACACAATCATCGAAGACGATACGAGCAGGAACCGTGTTTTAGATTCTTTTCTGGTCGATATCATACCTGTAGAGTCTTTGGTTATTGTAAAATTTGCGAATTACGACCCAGACACCCCCGAAAGATTGTTGGAATATTACGAATCGAAATGGGTAGTAACCCCAAGCAATGCTATGCCTCCTGGGGTTTCCTATAAAGAATACAATGTGACTGGGAATAAAGGGTCGGATGTTGTAAACATACCAGGGCTTGGATTCTATGAAGTTAGAGAGGTAGGCGAATCGAACGAAGAAAGGATAGACCTTGCCAAAAGGCTGGAAAGCAGCGATACGATCATCCTGGGGCTGCTCCTGCTTTTACCTCCATTATTGCTTGCTACTGTGGTCGGTATCTTCACCGGTGCTGATCGGTCTTTTGGAGAGGAAAGTTTGAAAGAGCATTTTTATGCGCAGTGTTATTATTTTGTGCCTGTAGGGATGGCGTTTTGGGCGTCATATTATTCTATTAACTTCCATGCCAACGATGTTTTACTCCCACAGAGAGTCCTGTTTATTCCTCTTATAATGGCAATGGTCTGGTTTGTGGTCGTGGAAATCTATTCAATCGCCGATGAACTCGAAAATAAGAGCAAGGTTCGTGCGTTGTTCATGTTTTTGAGTTGTGTTCTTCTGATGGGGGTGGTGTTGTACGTGCGTGGAGAATTCTTGAGAAATTATGATCTGGTTAGAATTTCCTCCATTTGGGCATATCCAATCGTTGGTTTGCTGCTGGTGTTGGGTGTGATCTATAACCAGACGAAAAAAATTCGAAAGCGCAGAAAGAAGGTTTAAGACAGGCAAATTGGATTAGTTGACTTGAAGCAGATTGCATATTGCGGGCGCAATGCCCGCCAGGTCTGAGACGTCTGTAAAGGCGTCTCTATTTGTTTTATCTCCAAATAATAAAAGCGGGACATGAGCCGCTGTATGTTTGCGGGTACCTAGATCTTCCATATTGCCATGATCTGAGGTGAGTACGATCAAATCGATATTTAAGTCCCAATTCGCGAGCAGACCTTTGAGCACGCCATCGAAAGTTTCGAGCTGGTTCACTGCCCAGGGCATATCCTGTTTGTGACCGGCATAGTCACTTGCCCAATATTCAAAGAAGGAAAAGTCGTATTGTTTGGCAAGGCGGGCGAGTTCTTTGCCAGCGACCTCAGGAGTGAATAGCGGTGCATCGGTGATATTGAGGAAGGTGCGCCAGCCTTCTCCGGTAAAGTCGGCGGCGAGGGCATTGCCTTCGTAATAATCCTTGTCGGTGAAGAGGGGGATGCCAGCATTGGTTAACG
Source organism: Chloroflexota bacterium (assembly GCA_039796675.1). GTDB lineage: Bacteria > Chloroflexota > Anaerolineae > Anaerolineales > Villigracilaceae > Villigracilis. The sequence continues at coordinate 597 of JBDKJK010000503.1, read as the reverse complement.
CGAGTGGAATAGATGAATACAAACGTTTGCCCGAATCAATTCCATCAAAGTAGCGTGGGGGATAGGCATTCAGCAAGGTGGCTTTCTTTCCGGCTTGAACTGTTCTTGAAAACAAGGTGTGACCGTTAAGATATTGCGCCACTTCAGGGTTGGGTTTGGGTCCGTAGTGATAGCCGAGTTCGGCAGGGATGTTAATGCCCGTCAATAACACGGCTTGCCCCGTGGCAGATTGCGGCAGTCCCTTGACGCCGAGGTTGGGGTCTACGGCTTTCAGAGAAATCAAATCGCTTTCAAATGGGGCGGCGGATTTGGTCAGTTTTTTGCCGCCGAGCAACGACTCGAGGTACGGCATGTTTGCATGTAGAAAGGGATTGGTCTCAGGGTTGTCTTCGCCGAGTCCGATACCGTCTAGGAAGAGGAAGAGGATTTTCATAAGGGAGGTTTTATGCATTACGAATTACTTAATACGTGATGCTTGATGCGTAAAAAGCCTTACGCATTTGCCTGCCACAAGAACCATGCCGAGGTCCGCTCGCGTTTATCGAAGCCGTCTTTGCGTGAGAGGAGGGTAAGGCTGTGGCGTTGGATCAGGTCAAG
>JBDKJK010000502.1:0-3523 GCA_039796675.1 Chloroflexota bacterium | reverse complement strand
CATACAATGCGGGCAGGTCGTTACGATTCGTTTTGGTGCAACCTCATTTAATATCTCTACATTCTGTGAAGCCAAGCCGAAAAAGATATCTTCGCGTCCGGCGCGCCGAGCCGAGTCACCGGTGCAGGCTTCGTTCTTGCCGAGCACGGCATAGTTCACACCAGCTGTATTCAAAATTTTCGCGAAGGCTTGCGCTGTTTTTTGTGCGCGAGAGTCGGTTGCAGGTGCGCAACCAACCCACCAAAGAATTTCAGGTTCGGCATTTTGTTCAATGGTTGGCACACTCATACCTTCTGCCCATTTCATGCGGTCGCCTTGCGAAACATTCCACGGGTTCGCGTTGCGCTCCATGCCTTTGAAGGCGGTTTCCAATTGCTTTGGAAACGCGCTTTCCATCATCGATAGATTGCGGCGAATGTCGAGAATGTCGCGCATTGGTTCATTGCCAACGGGGCAAATATCCACGCAGGCGCCGCAGCTTGTACATGCCCAAACTGCTTCTTCCGAGATCATGTCGAGCATCACAACATCGGTTGTGCCGCCGCTGTTGAAGTGATAGCGTTTGTTGATCTCCAATGCAGCAGGGGAGAGCAGCTTGCCCGTGTTATATGCCGGGCACACTTCCTGACAGCGAAAGCACTGGATGCATGAAAAACTATCCATGATCTGTTCCCAGCCGAGGTCTTTCATCTTCGCCGCGCCAAACTGCTCGATGGATTGATCGTCGAGATTGATATAGCTCAATTGCCCAATCGATTTGCGTTCGGGCTTGAGCGCAAAATTCAACGGCGCAAAGAACAAGTGAATATGTTTTGAATAAGGGAAATAAGGCAGGAAGGCGACGACTGCGCCAATGGATAACCAGAAGGCAATGTGTTCTCCTGCGACTAAGACCTTCGCATCGGCCCCCGCCCAAAGTTGAGCAACCGTCGAGATGCTTGGCTGCCAACTGTCCGTGTGACCTGCCACCGCCAAATTGAACGACTCGCCCAAGAAGCGCATCGAGTTATGGACGAAGATGAAGGTGGCAACAATCGCCGAGTCTCTTAAGATGCCGGTGCGAGCTTTCGGGTTGAGTAAAGTCGTCTCGCGAGTAGATAAAGTTTCCGGCTTAAGAATGAAGCGGCGGAACGCCATCGCCAGGATGCCGAAGATGATGGCAACGTTGGCAATATCCGCCAGTAGACGGTACGCATCCCCAAATAAGCCCGTGTTATCGAGCAGGCGCCAACCGGTGTAGGCATAGATCAAGTCTGCGAGGTTGATGAGAAGGAACGAGAGGAAGCCCCAGCCAATGAAAGCATGCAACAGGCTTGGCACGGGTCGGAGCCGGAAGACGGGTTGGAACAAACCTATTTTGACGATAAGTTCCCCGATGCGTTTCCATAAAAGCGACCAGTCCACTTTGCCTTGTCCGCTGGCGATGTGCCCAACGATGCGCATCACGCCTTTATATGTGAAATATAAAGAAACAAGAACTGCAACTGCAAAGAGGATTTTTTCAACAAGCGTGAGCATGGAGCCTCCGAAAAGTGTGTTGCGAAATTAACTTCGCAGCAAAGTTTAGCACAACTTTATTCGATTGTCTCAAAAATCACTTGTGACGCTCATCCCTCATCCCCGTACGTTTTTTCGCTTACTGGCTAATATCGTTGACATAATCCACTGCACTGGAACAGGCACCAACGAGGTGCGGCGAGACGGTTTCCCACGTGAGTGGCAGACCATTGGCTCCGTTCGCGCCGCTGATTCCTTCGGCGAGGCAGCCCCCGCCTGCGTTGTAGTTGACGAGGGTGAACTTCCACAAGTCTTCGTATGAAGCGGCTTCACTGGTTTGAGAGCCTGTGTAGTTGTAAATAACTTGGGCGGTTTGTTCGCAGTTGGCGACCAGAGTATGAGCGAAAACATCAACGGAAAAATCTGCCTGAGTTAGGTCCAGCCCGAGCGGGCACTCTTCGCAGGTTGCATTGACACTTCCTACAAGGGCGCGTCGCAATTCGGTCTGTTGTTCTTCATCCATATTGGCATACCCCAAGCCGCAGGTTTCAGAGTCTGCCACAAGCGGACAGAATTGATTAAAGAAGGAACGGTTCCAGAAGAGGGTGGTGTCTGCTCCGTTCTCTGTCAATTGCCCCAACCCAATATCACCAGCCCCCTGAAAAATGCCGGGCCAGAACTGGCTTTCGCGTGCAAACAAGTTCTTCAATAAAAAGGCGGGCACGCTGGTTTCCATGGCTGTTGCGAGGATCAAACCGTCGAACTGATTCTGCCATTCGCGTACGGCATCGCGTGATTTTTCCAACCCACACTGATTGACGACATTTCCAGGAACTAGCCCGCCATCCTGACAGGAGCTGGCATCTACCATACCTTGCAAGATGAGGTTGGCGGCAAGATAAGTGTAGGGAATGTCACTGCTGAGGTCTTCGCTTTGAGTTGGGGTGCTTAACCATTCGGGTGTTCCGCCCACGGGTGGGAAGACGCCCCATGTTTCAGAACAAGTGGCAGATACTTCGCCTTGCCATTGTGAAGAGAGTACGTCCACATACCAGTAGAGTTGGTCGGGGTCGCCTTCATCCACCTGCTTGACGCGGATCTGCGCATCATAGACGAGGCTGCTATCGCCATACGAGGAGTATGCCCAAAACGTAACGTCTACACCTTCGTCACCGGTTTCAGGGACGCGGAATTTGCACACGTCGGCTTCGTCACAGCTAAAGGATTGCCCGCCATAAGTCCCTTCGATGCGAATGATGGTTTCGTTTGGCAGTGGTTCCTGCCCAGAGATCACCAGGGTTGGCTTTGTTTCGCAAATATTGGTGGATGTGCTGTAGACAGGCTCACAGTCTTCGATAGAGATCCACGCGCTGGCGGCGGGAAGTTGCATGGATATTTCTTTTTCTTTTGCTTCTGAGCCATGGAGCAAGGCGTAATAGCCTTTGCATTCTTTATATATGTTGAGGTTACAAGGGGGTTGAGTGATCCATGTATTGTAGAAGGTCGCGCCACAATCGCGATAGACTTCCTCTGGCAGGGGCATACCTTCATGGTCTACGATGGATGTGCAGGAGAGTGTTTTTTTCTGCCAGGTGTAGTACCGCCATTCGTAGGCGGTATATTCCACAGCAATGATGGAGAAACGGTCGGGACCAGGCGGGGGATTGATTTCAGCAACCAGTTCCGGGTCTGAGCCGGAGGCGGGCAAGGCTCCAGAGCTGATCGTCAGGTTTAGGAACGCGATCAACAATAAGAGGAAGTTTCTGCTCAACCGTCGGCGATTCATAATAAAAAACACAGTCAGTTGTGATTATAACGGACTGTGTTGCTTTCGGGATTACTGTTTGCTTTCAGCTTCCATCGATTCGTAGGTTTCGAGGTCGCGTTTGAGGTTGCGAGTGCGCAGGTACATGCTGAGCAGGTAGATGCCCATCGTGACGAAGGACACGATGTAGCCAGCGATCATATAGTTATCTGTATTTGCGGGTTCCATTGTTGGCTCCTTTTACATGGATACGTTCAGTTT
>JBDKJK010000501.1:0-3912 GCA_039796675.1 Chloroflexota bacterium | reverse complement strand
ATTGCAAAGGCAGCAATGGCAATGGCTTGCCGAGGAATGGTGCGATTAACATGACCAGCACTTTACCAATGTTGCCTGCCACACTGAACCGCACGAACTTGCGGATGTTGTCGTAGATCGTACGACCTTCTTTGACAGCGGCGACGATGGTGGCAAAGTTATCGTCGAGTAGAACAAGATCGGAGGCTTCTTTAGAAACGTCTGTGCCGGTGATGCCCATTGCCACACCAATATCCGCTTTGCGCAGGGCGGGTGCATCGTTCACGCCGTCACCAGTCATTGAAACGATGTGACCCTTTTCTTGCAATGCCTGCACGATGCGCAGTTTATGTTCCGGCGCAACGCGGGCAAAGACACTGACTTCGTCTACAACACTTTTCAATTCATCGGGTGTCAGGTTTTCGATCTCAACGCCAGCCAAGGCGCGTCCATTTTCGGTGATGCCAAGTTGACGTGCAATTTCAATCGCTGTCAATGGATGATCGCCAGTGATCATGATCGGGCGGATGCCCGCGGCTTTTGCCACGGCAACGGCATCTTGCACTTCGCCGCGCGGCGGGTCGATCATGCCGAACAAGCCAACGAGGGTGATATTTTGTTCAAGATCCGTCTGAATGATCTCAGGGATAGAATTCATGAGACGGAACCCAACCCCAAGAACACGCATCCCTTTTTTGGCGAGCCGTTCATTTGCGGCTTCGATGCGCATCTTCCACTCATCGTCGATCGCAACGGACTTTCCATTTGCCCAAACGTGACTGGTGATGTCGAGCAAGCCGTCGATGCCGCCTTTGGTGAAGGCAATGTAACGCTTATCGCCAATCTCCAAACCGGAGAGCACGGTTGGGTCGTAATTTGCAAGATGATGAACGGTGGTCATGCGCTTGCGTTCTGAGTCGAAGGGCAGTTCTGCCGCACGTGGGAAGGACGAGTCGAGTGAAGATTTCCAATAGCCCATCTTTGCCGCAGCGACAACGAGTGCGCCTTCGGTGGGGTCGCCCATAGTGTGGAAGCGGTCATCGCCTTCGTCTATCAATTTTGCATCGTTACACAATGCGCCGCCGATGGCTGTCAGCGAGAGAGAGGATTGAACGGGCGCGCCCAGCCCACGGGTGGCATGAAGCGAACCGTCGCGGGCTACGTCGCCGGTGAGGTCAATGGCATGTTCCGCCACATCCAGCACGACGACTGTCATCCGGTTTTCGGTGAGTGTGCCAGTTTTATCTGAACAGATAACGGTGACTGAGCCGAGGGTTTCAACGGCGGGAAGTTTACGAATGAGCGCCTGACGCTGTAACATGCGTTGTGCGCCGAGGGCGAGTGTGATGGTAACGACGGCGGGCAGACCTTCGGGCACGATGGCAACGGCAACACTGACCGCTGTGAGCAGCATGTGACGAAGTTCATCGCCGCGCAGAATGCCCATGATGAAAATGAGCACTGCGATCGCAACGCCGATGAGCGCGAGGTTTTTGCCAAGCGCATCGAGGCGACGTTGCAATGGGGTTTGTTCTTGCTTTACCGCTTGGATCATGTCTGCGATCTTGCCGAGTTCGGTCTGCATGCCTGTGGCAATCACGAGAGCAAGTCCGCGCCCCTGGGTGATGATCGTGCCCATGTATGCCATATTGCGGCGGTCGCCCAGTGGAAGTTCTTCAGTAGAAATCGCGGCAGTATGTTTTTCGATGGCTTCCGATTCGCCGGTGAGCGCGGCTTCTTGAATTCTCAAATTGACGGCTTCGATCAAACGCAAGTCGGCTGGGATGACATTGCCGGTTTCGAGTTGAATAATATCGCCAGGCACGAGGTCGCGTGCAGAGGTCTCTTGCAATTTACCATCGCGCAATACGCGTACATTCGGCACAGACATTTTCTTGAGTGCGGCAATCGCTTGCTCGGCGCGATATTCCTGAACAAAGCCCAGCAATGCATACAACGCCACGATCGACAAAATGGCAATGGTGTTCTTGGTATCACCCAATAACCCTGCGATGACCGCCGCCGCGATGAGGATGAGGACCATCGTGGCAGTGAGCTGTTCCCATAAGATTTGCAACGGAGTGCGCCCGCCGCGTTCGATCAGTTCATTTATGCCGTATTTTTCTTTGTGCGCATTTACCTGCGCTGTATTGAGCCCTGTTTCAGAGGATGTGGCGAGTTCTTGTAGAGCTGAATTTGTTTCGATGGTATGCCAGTTCATTGATTTGGTTCCGTTCTTTTAGAGAGTTTGAGTTCAATAAATGCTTTCAGCGGCTCGCGGAAATGATACCCCAAATAACCAAGACCTGCGACCACCACAAGCGAGCCGAACATGCCTATGGGTCTTTTTGACAAAATAAAAAGACCATCGTCAAAGATGTTGACGATGGTCTTGCCTTTTTCAGAACAGCCGGTGGCATTGTGCACCACGTATTGACGACTGTGCTACCCAACAGTTGGGCGGCTACTCCCCATCGGAGTTAGTCTCTAGTATATGTGCGAATCGATTTCTGTGGTTAAGAAATTTCTCATGAGGATGAAGAACCGCTCAGACTCCGCTCTACCTTAACCTCCCATTCAAAGCGAAGCCAACGCCGAAAAAAATCACCCATCATCATTGATGGGCGATTCTCCTTTTTACTATTCACTATTCCCTACTTTTTACTTCACCATTCCCATGGCTTTGCCTGCCTGATAGATCACGTCCATGGCGTGTTCGATATCTGCAGGGTTGTGCGCCGCGGTGACGGTGGCACGCAAGCGCGAGAGACCTTCTTGCACAGCTGGGGAAACGACTGGCAGAACGAAGACATCCTGTTCCTGGCAGCGTTTGGTCAACTCGAAGGCTTTTTCATCGGTGCCGCACAAAACGGGCACGATGGCGGTTTCAGTGAGGAGGGTGTCGAAGCCCATGTTCTTGAGTCCGCCAATGAATTGCTGGGTGTTGGCGTTCAATCTGTCCAAGCGTTCGGGTTCATCGAGGATGATCTTGAAGGCTTCGTTGGCGGCGGCAGCTTGGGCAGGCGGAAGCGCCGCAGAGAAAATGTAGGCACGGCTGCCGTGGCGCAGGAAGTCGATCAGTTCTTTTTTGCCTGCCACGTATCCGCCCACGGAGGGGATGGTTTTGCTGAGCGTGCCCATCTTGATGTCGATCACATCGCCCATGCCGAAATGTTCTTCGATGCCGGTGCCTGTCTTGCCAAGCACGCCGACGGAGTGGGCTTCATCAATCATCAGCCAGGCATTATATTTTTTGCTGAGTTCCACGATCTTGGGCAGGTCGATGATGTCACCATCCATGCTGAAGACCGAGTCTGCGATGACGAGTTTGGAGACCTCGGCAGGGGCATTCTTGAGCAAGCCTTCGAGGTGTTCCATGTCGTTGTGGCGGAAGCGGCGAAATTCTGCGCCAGACATGAGGCAACCATCCACGATGGAGGCGTGGTTGATCTTGTCTGAGAAGACGTAGTCGCCGCGCCCCATCAACGAAGAGATGGTGGTGAGGTTGGTCACATAGCCGGATGTGTAAGTGATGGCAGATTCGGTGTGCTTGAAATTGGAGATGGTTTCTTCGAGTTCGTTGTGGATGGTGAGGGTGCCCGCTAGGGTGCGCACGCCGTTCGTGCCGGTGCCGAATTTGTCCACGGCGCGTTTGGCGGCTTCATTAATGCGTGGGTGACCGACCAAGCCCAGGTACGAATAGGAGGCGTACATGCCCATTACACGTCCGTTGACGCGCACTTTTGCGTCAGGCAGCATTTCTTCGACTGCCTGGTTATAGAAATAAAAATCGTGTTTTCGTATCTCGTCCACGCGCTGTTTAAGCGCAGCGATACGCCGGGTGCTGTTATTGTCTACACTGTGAAAATCCATTGAGTTCCTCCGAAAGGGAATGGCGCAAGTTTAGCCGAGGGGATGGTTTCTGTCTAGTTG
>JBDKJK010000500.1:0-3374 GCA_039796675.1 Chloroflexota bacterium | reverse complement strand
CCTCGGGCTTTGCCATGGCGCGTGCTTCTCTCACGGCGGCTGCCTACAATGTGCGCATCAACCTCAACTCGCTCGAAGACAAATCTCTTGGCGAACGCATGTTGGGCGAATTGGCAGACTTGGAAGCAGCCGCGGATAAACTCGAAGGGGAGATTCAACTTGTGATGAAAGAGCGAGGCGGGATCTAAATCCTGCCTTGCCGATTCGGAATGACCTGTGTATAATCTCGACACATAAAAGCGTAGATGGGAACGAGTAAACCGTTCGAAACGAACAGCGAGTCCGTGATGTGGTGTGAGGCGGATACGTGCAGGCGGTTGAAAATCCTCCCGGAGCAGCAAGCAGAAATTAGTAACCAGTGGTCAGTAGCTAGTTGCTGAAAGTAAGTGAGCCGGAGTTGTTCTTCGTTAGCAGAACAGGATGATGGTTGTCATCCAATGAGTGTTCATCTTCGGATGGAAATCAGAGTGGTACCGCGTGAGCCTTGCTCTCGTCTCTGTTATGAGACGAGAGTTTTTTATTTAATACCCATCGTCATTGCGAGGGCGCACTTGTTCTTTGCCCGAAGCAATCTCGGACACCATCATGAGATTGCTTCGTCGGGAAGAGCACCCTCCTCGCAATGACGAGAAATCAGGAGAAACGAATGTTCAAAGCAGTCAACCCAAAACTCGACGTGCCTTCGATGGAAGATAACGTCCTCAAAATGTGGAAGAAGCAGGAAGTCTTTAAAAAGACTATTGCGCAACGACAGGGCAAACCCGAATATGTCTTCTACGAAGGTCCGCCCACCGCGAATGGACGCCCCGGCGTACACCATGTGCTCGCGCGCGCCTTCAAAGACATGTTCCCGCGCTACAAGATCATGCGCGGATATCACGTCTCGCGTCGCGGCGGCTGGGATACGCACGGTCTGCCCGTTGAGATCGAAGTGGAGAAGCAGCTTGGCTTCACCAACAAGCAGCAGATCGAAGAATACGGCATCGATAAGTTCAATGAGCTTTGCAAAAAATCTGTCTTCAACTACATTCAGGAGTGGGAGAAACTGACAGACCGCATCGCCTTCTGGGTAGACCTCAACACCGCCTATGTGACCTATACCAACGACTACATCGAGTCGGTGTGGTGGATCTTGAAAAACTTCTGGGAGAAAGACCTGCTCTTCAAGGGCTACAAAATCGTGCCGTATTGTCCGCGTTGTGGCACGCCTCTCTCTGACCATGAAGTGGCTCTCGGCTACGAAGATGCCAGCGACCCTTCGGTCTTTGTGCGCTTCCCATTAGTGGATAAGCCTGATACTTCATTCCTCGTTTGGACGACAACTCCCTGGACGTTGCCTGCCAACGTTGCCATTGCTGCTCACCCCGATGTAGATTATGTGACCGTGGAACGCCAGCATGAAGGTGGCACCGAAAGACTGATTCTCGCCAAATCACTGCTAGAGAAGGTCTTTCGTGGCGAAGAAGTAAAGGTTGTAGATACCTTCAAGGGCAAAAAATTGAAAGGTATGAAGTACCAGCCTCTCTTTACCTTTGTGCCGTTGGAAAAGCCCGCGCATTATGTGGTGCTGGGTGATTTCGTCACCACCGAAGATGGTACGGGTCTTGTGCATCAGGCGCCTGCTTTCGGCGCTGAAGATATGGAAATGTCGAAACAGTACGATTTGCCGGTTTTGCTTACCATTCAACCGGATGGCACTTTCATTTCAGAAGTTACCCCGTGGCGTGGAGTCTTTTTCAAAGAGGCAGACCCACAGATCATCCAAGACCTTGAAGCGCGCGGGTTGATGTTCCGCTCGGAGAAATACGTTCACACCTATCCATTCTGCTGGCGTTGCCATACACCGTTGTTGTATTATGCGCGCGATTCGTGGTACATCCGCACCAGCGCGAAGAAGGAAAATCTTGTTAACCTGAACAAGACCATTCATTGGGTGCCGGATCACATCCAAAACGGACGCTTCGGCAACTGGCTCGAAAACAACATCGACTGGTCACTTTCGCGTGAACGCTATTGGGGCACGCCATTGCCGGTTTGGGAATGTGAGAATCAAGATTGCAAACATCGCGAGTGTGTGGGCTCGGTGGCAGAGCTTTCGGAAAAAGCCGGACGCGATCTGACCGAACTCGACCTGCACCGCCCGCACGTAGATAACGTTCACTGGAAGTGTAGCGATTGCGGCGGAGAGATGAGCCGTGTGAAGGACCTGATCGACGTGTGGTTCGACTCGGGCTCCATGCCGTATGCCCAGTGGCATTATCCGTTTGAGAACAAAGACAAGTTTGAAGCGCAGTATCCCGCCGATTACATCTGTGAAGCGGTCGATCAGACCCGCGGTTGGTTCTATTCACTGCATGCCATCTCGACCCTGCTCAATGACGAAGTCTCGTTCAAGAATGTGATCTGTCTTGGTCACATTCAAGATGCCGAAGGACGCAAGATGTCTAAGTCTCTGGGCAATATCGTTCAGCCGTGGGATGTGCTTAACGTTCACGGTGCGGATGCGCTGCGCTGGTACTTATACACCGCCACACCGCCCGGACAAGAACGCCGCTTCTCCTCCGATTTGGTAGGGGAGGTGATCCGCAACTTTACGCTGACGCTGTGGAATGTGTACTCCTTCTTCGTGACCTATGCTAACCTCGACAAACCCCAGGCTCTCACCGTCACCGCGCCGACCAATGACCTTGATCGCTGGCTGCTCTCTGAGTTGAATGTACTTGTACGTGATGTGACCAAAGCCTACGAAGAATATGACGTGACCAATGCCACGCGCCCGGTGGAAAAATTCGTGGAGACACTTTCCACCTGGTATGTGCGCCGTTCACGCCGCCGCTTCTGGAAGAATGACTCGAGTTCAGACAAGCAAGCCGCATACTCCACGCTTTACACGGCACTCACCACGGTTGCCAAACTGATCGCGCCTGCTATGCCCTATATGGCGGAAGAGTTGTATCAGAACCTCGTTCGCTCGGTGGATGAGACTGCGCCTGAATCTGTTCACCTTGCCGAGTGGCCCGTTGTGATGGAAGAATTCATCGACGAGTCGCTTAACACCGAAATGAATTTGGTGATGAAGCTGGTCTCACTTGGGCATTCCGCACGCCAGAAGGCGAATCGCAAAGTGCGCCAGCCCTTGGCAGAAGCCGCCTTCTCGGTGGGGAATAACACCGAGCGCGCCGCACTGATGAAGAATGTGGAAGTCATTCAAGATGAGTTGAACGTGAAGCAAGTGCGCCTGTTGGATGCCTCAACCGAAGCCGTGTCGCACACCGTCAAGCCGCTGCCCAAACAGTTGGGACAAAAATACGGCAACAAGTTCCCTGTCATTCAGAAGGCGATCTTGGCGATGAATGCCGAGGAAGTGGCTAAAG
>JBDKJK010000499.1:0-3802 GCA_039796675.1 Chloroflexota bacterium | reverse complement strand
GTCGTACCGGAACGACGCGCAAGGTCGGCGGCTTGCAGTTTGGTGAACATGCCGCCCGTGCCGAGTTTGGTTCCGCTGCCGCCTGCCGAGTCCCAAACCTCTTGCGGAATATCCGGCGTGTCGATTACCTCTACAAGTTTGGCATCTGGGTTGCTGCGCGGGTCGGCAGTGAAGAGTCCCTGCTGGTCGGTGAGCAGAATTAGCAGGTCGGCTTCGACCACGTTGGCAACCAGTGCGGAGAGATTGTCGTTATCGCCCACGCGAATTTCTTCGGTGGCGACAGTATCATTCTCGTTGATGATGGGAATGGCGCCGTGCGCAAGCAAAGCTTCGAGTGTGCTGCGGGCGTTGAGATAGCGGCGACGGTCGGCAAGGTCTGCGCGGGTGAGCAGCACTTGGGCGATGGTGCTGCCATACAATCCAAAGACCTGTTCATAAATTGCCATCAGCCGCAGTTGACCGATTGCCGCCAGCATTTGTTTGGCGGGCAAGCCTTTGGGCAGTTGTGGGTGACCCAATTTTTCCCGTCCCGCCGCGATGGCGCCGGAGGAGACGATGATGACTTGGTGCCCATTGTTTTGCAATTGATGGATCTGCCGTGCAAGGTCAACGAGAAAAGGCGGGGAGATTTTTTTCGTGCCAGCCGTGAGAGTGGAGGTTCCGAGTTTGATGATGATGAGCATGGGGTAGTGAGTAGTGAAAAGTGAATGGTGAATAGTGGGCTAGTTTACCCCAGGTTGCGGGAAGTTTAACCGCAAAGTTGCTTTTGTGAATTTATGCCTTTCCCCGAAAGCCTTACCTAACAGTAGACGATGGACTCTTGACTATGGTCTGTAGTCTATCGTCCATTGTCCGCGGTCAATTGAACTTTATCCGCTCATTAAGCTCAAGTAGACGGTGTGACTGCGGCTGCTATAGCCAGCACGAATCGTTTTTTGATTGACAATGTATTCATCGAGCATCACGGTCCGCCCATCGTCACCGATTTTTTCGATGGTGCTGGTCTTTCCATTTGGAATACAAACTACTGTGACCTGTTCGTCTGTGATACTGCCATGGTTCGCAAAGTTTTCAATCACACGTTGGAGGATGTTTCTTTCTTCAGATTGCATTATTGTTTCCTTTATTGAGCATTCAGGGCGAGGATCTTTTGCAGTTCAGCCTCGGCGTCGTGCGGGTTGACGGAGAGCACGAAGCTCCATTCGCTGATGAACGTCTTTTGAATGCGTTTCATAAGGTCGCGGTCATAATCACCCCATGTTTTTTGCTTTCGAATGGCAGACATATCTCGCAAGGCACGGCATAATGATTCAGCGCTGCCATCTTTGAGAAGGTCAAGTAAAAATTGGTTGCGCTGACGGCGATCTATCGGTAAGGCTTCAGGAACACTATTGAGCATGCCAAATAATTTCTGAAAATCTTCGGGGCTTTTGGGGTAGCGTAAACGCGTATTAATGTTTTCATCGGCAGGCACCCAAATGGTGAGGTCGCCAATCTGAACCATGTAATACAAGACACTTTGTTCCCCGAAGGATCGCTGTTCGATGGTCTTGACCTGACCTAAACCGTGGGTGCAATGGACAACCCAATCATCAACCTTAAATTCCATACGGGCTCCTTTGTATTGCAGTGAGGGGAAAAAGAAAAGCGCCAGTCCGACAAAAGGACTGGCGCTTGGACACGGTCAATCTGTAATGTTGAAGTGATTATATCACCTAACGATTAGTATCAGTCGTTCTTCGATCTCTTGCCACGGTGCAGATAAGTCCACACTTTCAACGCGGATGGACATATCTTGTAATTGGATCCGTTGCGAGATGTTCTTCGAGGTGGTAGAGGGGTAGAGCAAAATCCCTTCGGCGTGGCGGTGCTGTTCAGAGGTATGTTCCTGTGTTTTCAAATACGCATAAAGTTGATATAGGTGCGATGAGTCAAACTCCTGTTTGCCCCACGGGGTTTGAATCAAACTATGTGCGGTGAACTTGGTGTCGATCACTAACATTTTCCCCGAAGTTATATTTTCCAAAACCAAGTCAGGGCGCATGACCGGCAGAAGGTTGTTGGAAAAAGCTTCGTGCCAATATAAATGTTTCTGGGCAGAAACAGCCCACCCCTTAAGATTGAGTCGATAAAAATTCGCCACAAAACGCTCATAGATGGAGTGCAAGGTTAGGGCGTCGACATCCAATGAGGGTTGTAATTTTTCTCCGTTGGCATTCGTTGGCAAATGACGCTGTACCACCAGATCACAGATCGCCAGCATGAGGCGATAATCTTGATCGTCGCGTTCAAGAACTTGCCTGCGTGTGAGGGCGGGCGTGAGGTCGAGCAGGTCAATGCCTTCGAGCGCATGAAAAAGCGTTTGCAAGTGATGACGTAATTCACGCGACTCATTTTTATTTGCACCAAAATTCCCAGCGCGGATGAGATGAAGAACCGTGCTGCGGATGATCTGATTTTTGAGTGTGTTCTGGTGATAGGGCTGATACTCACACCATGCCTGACCCTGCTCGAACGCACGGCGCTTCAGACTTTCAGAGAAGTTGACTCTGCCGCGAATGGCTTTGATCGCCCCGTGGGCTTGAGTGTATCCGCGCCCCAGCCCCACGCGTAGACGCTGCCGCAGCAATTTGATAAGCATGAGTGCAAGCAGAGAGTCGAGTGTGGGGGCATGGTCGATCTCGGCGAGTGTCGTGACTTTGACATCAGGCAACTCGTTCCACGCATACAATAGCATATGCCAGAGATTACGGATCGGGATTCCGTACTCGGTGATGAAGGTGGGTGGAGGTTGGACGGTGGAGGACATGGTTTTCTGACGATAGACGATGGACAATCGTCGTTCTATCAAGCCAGTAACTCTCGTTCGGCGTCTTCGGCTTTCTTAGGGTTATCGAACCAATATTCTTTGAGCAAAGGCACGATCTCGGTACGGATAATGCTACGATACCAAGCTTCATCTAACTTGGCGAAGGAATCACCTTTGGGACAAAAATAACTATGCCCGATTTGATAATTTTCTCCTAATAGTGGATCAGCTTTGATGGCACGGTTAAGCGCGGACATGCGCTGTGTGATCCGCTCGACGAGGCGTGGTTTCATTTCACGCTCTAAAAGCCAATCGCGGAAGATCTCACTTTCGAATTGTGGTTGTAACGTGAAAAATGCGAAGCGTCGCCGCAGGGCATAGTCTACGAGGGCGAGGGAACGGTCTGCGAGATTCATCAACCCGATGAGATAGACATTGGCTGGAATGTAAAACCGCGCTTCGTTTTTGGTTTGGTAGACCAACGGCACCGAATGTTCTTCGCCGCGTTTGTCGTGCTCAATGAGCATGAGCAACTCGCCGAAGATTTGGCTCAAGTTTCCACGGTTGATCTCGTCAATGATGAAAACGTACTCACGGTCGGGGTCATTTGAAGCGCGTTGACAGAATTCATAGAACACGCCGTTCTGTAATCCAAATGAGCCATTCTTTTCAGGCATGGGACGGTAGCCGCGTACAAAATCATCGTAGGAATAGGATTGGTGAAATTGCACCATTTCACAACGCGCAAGGTCGATCTCTTCCATGAGTGCGTAGGCAAGTTTGCGGGCAAGGAAAGTTTTTCCCACGCCGGGTGCGCCTTGCAAGATGAGCGCTTTTTTGATTTGCAGGCGTTCAAGAATTTCAATGGCTTGCTCTTCGCTCAGGAACGCGCCTTCAGAAAGCAAGGTTTCGAGGCTGTAGGGTTGGGCATTCGCTTTGGCGCGATAAGCACGTTTGGGTTCAGCGACCAATTTTGTCCTCGCATTTTGGTAG
>JBDKJK010000498.1:0-11116 GCA_039796675.1 Chloroflexota bacterium | reverse complement strand
CTACCCCTTATCCAAATCTACGACACCACCCTGCGCGATGGGACACAATCCGAAGGCTTCAACCTTTCAGCGAATGATAAAGTCCGTATTGCGCAAAAGCTGGATGAACTCGGCGTCGCGTTCATCGAAGGCGGCTGGCCTGGTTCGAACCCTAAAGATGTCGAGTTCTTCGAACGCGCCCGCGACATGCAATGGAAGCATGCCCTCATCACAGCCTTTGGCTCCACTTGCCGCGTCAAAGGCGGACCCGAAGATGATGCCAACATCAAAGCCCTGCTCGATTCGCAAACGCCTGTCTGCACTATCTTCGGCAAAACGTGGACGCTGCATGTCAAAGAAGTATTGCAGACCACCAATGAAGATAACCTGCGTATCATTGAAGACTCAATTGCTTATCTCAAAGCCAATGGCAAGCGCGTCATCTACGATGCTGAACATTTCTTCGATGGCTACAAAGCGGATTCATCTTATGCGCTCGAAACGTTGAATGCTGCCATTCGTGGCGGCGCAGAGATGGTGGTGCTGTGCGATACCAACGGCGGCTCTATGCCTTGGGAGGTAGAATCAATCATCGGCGGAGTCAAAGAGGCGGTTTCTCATCCGTTTGGCATTCATCCGCATAATGATTCTGAAACTGCCCTCATCAATGCGTTGGCGGCTGTCCGTGCGGGTGCAGTTCAAGTGCAAGGGACGATCAATGGTGTGGGGGAGCGTTGTGGCAACGTCAATCTTTGTTCGGTGATGGCTAACCTTGAACTCAAGATGGGTTATGAATGTTTACCCAAGGGAAACATTCAACACTTGTATGACCTATCTCACTTTGTTGCCGAAGTTGCCAACATCACACCTGATGAACATTTGCCCTTTGTGGGTAAATCTGCTTTTGCCCACAAAGGTGGCGTGCATGTGGCTGCCATGCGTCGCTCGGCGATTTCGTATCAACATGTTGAGCCTGAACTCATTGGCAACAAAATGCGCGTGGTGGTTTCAGATCTCTCTGGTCGTGGAAATTTACTCAGCAAAGCCGAAGAACACGGTGTGGAAGTGGAAGGCACCGAAGTGGTGCCTGTGCTTAACGAGATCAAAGAACTCGAAGCGCGCGGTTTCTCTTTTGAAGCAGCTGAAGCCTCAGTCGCCATCATGCTCAAGCGACAGGAATACGGTTACAAACCTCCGTTTGAATTGATCGATTTCTTCGTCAATGTTGAACATAGACAAGGGCGTGGCATCTTCGCCGAATCGACGGTTAAAGTAAGAGTGCAAGGCGAAGTGCTGCACACTGCCGCCGAAGGCAATGGACCTGTCAATGCGCTTGACCTTGCCTTGCGAAAAGCGTTATCGGGTTATTACCCGCAGGTCAAAAATTTTCATTTATCTGATTACAAAGTTCGTATTCTCGATTCAGACCACGGCACCGAAGCCATTACCCGTGTGCTGATCGACACGCGCAACACCAATTCACGTTGGAGCACCGTTGGTGCTGGGACGAACATCATCGAAGCGAGTTGGCGTGCCTTGGCAGACTCGGTGGAATATGGATTGATGATCGCGCATTAATATGTAGGGATACCCCTTGCGGTTATCCCCAATAATAAAAAACAAAAAAGCGGACACGGGCAAGCCGTGTCCCTACGGAGAACCATCGGAGAACCATGAACTTCAAAATCACCCTACTCCCCGGCGACGGCATCGGACCAGAAGTGGTCGGTGAAGCCGTGCGCGTGCTGGAAAAAGTTGCCAGCAAATACAAGCACACATTCAACTTTCAAGAACGTTTGATGGGCGGCTGCTCCATCGACGCATATGGCAAGTCCATCACCGATGAAACCCTTGCCGATTGCCAAACCTCCGACTCGGTTCTGCTCGGCGCCGTCGGCGGACCAAAATGGGATGACCCCAACGCCAAAGATCGCCCCGAACGTGGTTTGCTTGCTTTGCGTAAAGGACTTGGCGTGTTTGCCAATTTGCGTCCGGTTAAAGTCCACCCGGCGTTGATAGATGCCTCACCGCTCAAGCCCGAAAAGCTTAAAGGCGTCGATATCATCGTCGTGCGTGAACTCACTGGCGGCTTATACTTCGGTCAGCCCAAGACTCGCGAAATGGTCGATGGCAAAGAACGCGCCGTGGATACGCTCGAATATTATGATTACGAGATCAAGCGTGTGGTCGAACTCGCCTTTCAACTCGCAAAGGGACGCAAGAAAAAAGTCACCTCAGTGGATAAAGCCAACATCCTCGAATCATCCCGCATGTGGCGACAAATCGCCTCAGCCATCGGGAAGGCGAATCCTGACATCGAGCTTGAGCATACGCTGGTAGATACTGCCGCCATGCGCCTCATCACCGGTCCGGCATGGATGGATGTGGTTGTCACTGAGAACATGTTCGGTGATATCCTCACAGATGAAGCGTCTGTTTTGGCAGGGTCGATGGGGATGTTGCCCTCTGCCAGTTTGGGCGAATCAACTGTCGGGTTATATGAGCCGATTCACGGTTCTGCGCCAGATATTGCGGGCAAGGGCATCGCAAATCCAATTGGTACAATCCTCTCTTCAGCGATGATGTTAAGACATTCGTTTAAGTTGGAAAATGAAGCGGCGGCTGTTGAAGCGGCAGTGGATTCGGCAATTACCGATGGGGTTCGTTCGGCAGACCTCGGCGGCACGTTGACCACCCGTCAGATGGCGGATGAAATCATAAAGAGACTGTAGGGAGAACCTTCGCGGTTATCCTCATCTTATAAAAACCAGGGTAGGGCAAGCCCTATCCCAACAAAAGGAGAATGAGCTATGGGAATGGAATCCAAATTTATTTGGAAGAATGGGGAGATGGTGCCTTTCGAACAGGCGACGTTGCACTTCTTAACGCCTGCATTGCATTATGGTGCGGCAGTCTTCGAAGGAATCCGCACATACAATACGCCGAAGGGACCGGCGGTCTTCCGCCTGCGTGAGCATGTGGAGCGCCTGTTTGCATCGGCGCGTGTTTTGGGGTTCCGCGAATTCCCATGGGATGTGGATGACCTAATCAAAGCCCACAAAGATACGGTTCGTGTAAATGGATTTAGTGATTGTTATGTGCGCCCGCTGATCTATTTGGATGGCGGCGGCTGGAACTTGAATGTGGATTACGGCAAGCCATCCCTGATGATCGCTGTTTGGGAGTGGAACAATTATCTCGGTGATGATGCGCTGGTAAAAGGCATTCGGGCGAATATTTCCTCCTTTACCCGTCATCATCCTAACGTAACCATGACCAAAGCCAAGATTGCTGGCAACTATGCCAATAGCATTCTGGCAAAGACCGAGTCTGAGCGCAATGGCTTCCAGGAAGCCATCATGCTTGACCCGCAAGGGTACATTGCCGAATGTACGGGTGAGAATCTTTTTGTAGTGCGTGACGGTGTCATCTATACCCCGTCTACTGCGCCGGTGCTTGAAGGCATTACACGTGCATCTCTGACTACCATTGCCAACGACCTGGGATATGAAGTGAAAGAAGCGCCGATTTCGCGTGACCAGTTGTATATTGCCGATGAAGTATTCGTGTGTGGCACCGCCGCCGAGTGCATCGGTTTGAGCGAGATCGACTTCCGCAAAATCGGTGATGGGCTTACGGGTCCGATCACCCGCAAGATACAGGAAACGTATCACGATGCCATCCGTGGCAAAGTTGCCAAGTATGAAGCTTGGTGTGATTACGTAGGGTAGGTAAGTAGGGTAGGTCGGAATTAATTCCGACCTACTTTTTTGTGATATACTGTTCCGCCGTGGCGCGAAAAGCGCCACATAATCTGCCCGGGACGGGCAACAAGCGTCCCTGAGTGGGTCATCAACCCCACTAAACTCATTCCGCTCCACACCACCACGAGATGCGTGTCGGAGAGCGGAACACTAGGAGAACCATGGCTAATATTTCCATGAAAGCCCTGCTTGAGAGCGGCGTCCATTTCGGTCACCGCACCAACAAGTGGGACCCCCGTATGAAGCCGTATATTTTCACCGAACGCAACGGCATTCATATCCTCGACCTTCAGCAGACCGTTAAGTTGGCAAACAATGCGTATCAGACCATTCGTGATACCGTCGCCAACGGCGGAACCGTGCTCTTTGTCGGCACCAAGCGTCAGGCGCAGGAAACCGTTGCTGAAGAAGCCACCCGTGCTGGCATGCCCTACGTCACCGAACGCTGGATGGGTGGTATGCTCACCAACTGGGGCACCATGTTCAAGCGTATTCAGGAATTGGAACGCCTCGAAAAACTGCGTGATAGCGGCGACATCAACCGCCTCACCAAGAAGGAAGGCTTGTTGATCGAACGCGAGATCACCCGCCTCCAGACCCGCCTGAGCGGTGTGCGCTCCATGAAGCGTGTGCCCGACCTTCTCTTCATTATTGATGTCGGTCGTGAAGATGCTGCTGTAGCAGAAGCCAACCACTTGAATATCCCCATCGTGGCACTGGTAGATACCAACTGCAACCCCCAAAACATCGACTATGTCATCCCTTCCAATGATGATGCCATCCGCGCCATCAAACTGCTCGTCTCCAAAATGGCAGATGCCGTGCTTGAAGGCAAAGCCTCCCGCAAGGACGAAGAACCCGAACAGGCAGCCGAAGCAAAAGTGGATGCCAAGCCCGCTAAGAGCGGACGCCCTGCACGCAAAGTGGTCGAAACCGATGACCAGGCAGGTGACGATGCTCTCTTGGGCAAGTCCACTCTTGCAAAACTGGCTCCCAAAGCCGACGAAACTGCTTCTGACGCACCTGCTGCTGAATAAGTTGCAATTGCACACTGTAAAAACGCAATAGATACGAAGGATAGACACGATGGAAATTACGACTGAAATGATCAAGCAATTGCGCGGTGCGACCAACGCCCCCATGTTGGACTGCCGCAAAGCGTTGCAGGAAGCCAACGGCGACTTTGACAAGGCTGTGGACTGGTTGCGCGAAAAAGGCATGGCAACCGCCGCCAAACGCGCCGACCGCGATGCCTCCAATGGAACTGTTGAACTGTACTCTCACGGTGGCGGGCGTGTGGGCGTGATCGTTGAGATCAACTGTGAAACCGATTTTGTTGCCCGCAATGAACAATTCCGCAAGCTTGCGCATGAGATCGCATTGCAGATCGCTGCCAGCGCTCCCAAGTACATTGTTGCTGAAGAGATCCCTGCCGCTGAGCTCGAACACGAAGCTGAAATCGCCCGTGCCCGCGCCAAGGAAGAAGGCAAGCCCGATAACGTTACTCCCAAGATCGTGGAAGGACGTATCGAGAAGTATAAGGATGAAGTCTGCCTTATGCGCCAGGCTTACATCCGCGATGAGTCCATTAACATCGAAAAGCTCATTCTCCAGAATGTAGCTGCCATCGGCGAGAACATCATCGTCCGACGCTTCCAGCGTTGGGAGCTCGGTGAAAGCATCAAGAATTAAATTTAAAAGAGCCAGCCTTCGGGTTGGCTCTTTTTCTATACATTTAGAAATTGGAGGCATGAATGGCTGAATTGAAATATAAGAGGATCCTTCTAAAGTTAAGCGGCGAAGCGCTTGGCGGACAATCCGGGTACGGCATCGACGTCAACGAGGCAGAGTCGATAGCCAGCCGCATCAAAGAAGTCCATGAACTGGGTGTGGATGTGTCGGTTGTGATCGGCGCTGGGAACTTATGGCGTGGCAAGCAAGGGCTGGAACGCGGCATGGATCGTTCCACTGCTGACTATATGGGCATGCTTGCCACGGTGATGAATGCCATGGCACTGATGGATGCGCTTGAACGCTTGGGTGTGTATACCCGCGTCATGTCTGCCATTGATATGCGAGCCATCGCCGAGCCTTACATTCGCCGACGTGCCGTCCGCCACCTTGAAAAACGCCGCGTGGTCATCTTCGGCGCAGGGACGGGAAATCCCTTCTTCTCCACCGATACAGCCGCTGCCTTGCGTGCCACTGAGATCGATGCGCAAGTTGTTATCAAAGCCACAAAAGTGGATGGTGTGTACGACTCAGACCCGAAGAAGAACCCTGATGCGAAGAAGTTTGACCAGTTGAGCTATATCGAAGTCCTCAATCGCCGCCTCGAAGTGATGGATAGCACCGCCATTACCCTGTGTATGGAAAATAATCTGCCCATCCTCGTGGTCAATTTATGGGATTCAAAAGCGCTTATTAGTGCCTTATATGGTGAAGCTGTTGGAACCCTCGTAACGGGTTAAGTCTTATTCACCTTGCGCCTCTCTTCTTCTATTATAGAAGGGGAGAGGCGTTTCTATTTGGAGAGTCTCTCCATTTTTGCATAACCTATCAGCCTTTTTTCAATCCCATAGCCTAAATTCTTGTTTTAAGGTATCCTTGTAAAGTAAAAAATTTTTGGAGGAAGATCGTGAGTACTGACGAAATCAAGAGCCTATTAAAAGACGCCGAAACCCGTATGCATGGCGCGATCCAATCCCTTACAGAAGACCTGAACGGCATACGCACTGGGCGCGCCAGCCCGGCATTGGTGGAAAAACTTCCGGTCGAATACTATGGCACTCCCACTCCACTGCAAAACCTGGCTTCCATCAGTGTCCCTGAGCCGCGTACATTAACGATCAAACCATTCGATGCTGGTTCGTTGAAGGATATCGAAAAAGCGATTCGCGTTTCAGAACTGGGCTTGAATCCCAATTCTGACGGTAAGGTGATCCACCTCAACCTGCCGCCCCTTACTGAAGAACGCCGCCGAGACCTGGTCAAGCATATGAATCATCGCCTTGAAGAATCGCGTATTGCGGTCCGCAATGTACGCCGTGACCTGCACAATGATATTCGCGATTTTGAAAAAGAAAAATTGATCACAGAAGACGACCTCAAACGCGGCGAGGAAGACCTTCAGAAACTCACCGACAAATTCATCGAAGAGATCGCAAAAATCGGGCAACATAAAGAAAAAGAGATCATGGAAGTCTAGCCTGCGCTTTCAGTGCCAACTGGCATTGAAAAGGTCGATTCTTATGACAGACACCTCCTCGAAGACACCATTGGAAAAGATTCCCCAGCACGTTGCCATGATCATGGATGGCAACGGACGTTGGGCGATTCAACGTGGGCTGCCCCGCCTTGCGGGTCATAAAGCCGGAACCGAAAACCTGCGCCGCATCATCCGTGCTACGGTTGAATTCGGTATCAAGTATCTGACGATCTATGCCTTTTCCACCGAAAATTGGGGGCGCCCAGCCGAGGAAGTGAACGGGTTGATGCTCATTCTTCAAAATGTGATCGACCGCGAGCTAAACGAGCTTCATTCCGAAGGCGTACAACTTCGTCATATTGGGCGTTTGGAAAGACTCGACCCTGCTATTCAGAAGAAAGTCTTGAAAGCCATCGAATTGACGAAGAATAACGACCGCTTGGTTCTTAATGTGGCATTCAATTATGGCGGGCGAGATGAGATCGTGCGTGCCATCCAAAAGATCATAAAAGACGGCATTCCAGCCGAAGATGTAACTGATGAATTAGTGAATCGGTATTTGTACACTGCGGGCGTTCCAGACCCAGATCTGATCATCCGTACTTCAGGTGAATTGCGCGTCAGCAACTTTTTGATCTGGCAGGCGGCATATTCAGAGTGGTATATCACCCCAACCTTCTGGCCCGATTTCGACAAGGACGAATACTACCGAGCGTTGGAGTCGTTTGCCAATCGCGATAGGCGTTATGGAAAGGTATCTTCGGGGGAACTTCAGGAATCGAATGCGTAGAAGATTAATCACAGCTTTAGGGTTAGCTTTAATAGGAGTGCCTGCCATTCTTTTTGGCGGCATCTTTTATTATCTATTGATGGGAACCTTTCTTATCGGTGCGGCATGGGAGTATGTGCATTTATTCCGCGCTGTAAAATTTCAACCCAATATGATTGTTACAGTGGGTGGTGTGGCGGCAGTCACATTCGCCCGCATGTTCTTCTCTGAATATGCCCAGCCCGTATTTGCGATTGCCATACTTTTGGCGATGGCAATCCATTTGGTGGAATACGAACGCGGAAGCGACCAGGCAGCTTTGGATTTTGGCGTGACCGTGGGCGGCATCACATATATTGGCTGGATCGGTGCCTATCTGCTTGATTTGCGCAACCTGCCTGAGGGCGGCTGGTGGTTTATGCTGGTCATGTTCTGCATTTGGGCAGGTGACTCTGGTGCATATTCCATTGGACGTGCGTATGGAAAGCATAAAATGGCGCCGCGCCTCAGCCCCAATAAAAGTTGGGAAGGGTATCTCGCCAGTGTATTCACAGGTGTACACACCGGGGCATTTTATGTTTGGGCTTTTCAGACCTTTGGTCATCATATTTTTGGGATCACCATTTGGCAAGGCGCATTATTAGGGCTTCTCCTCGGTTCTTTGCCACCATTGGGAGACCTTGGTGAAAGCATGATCAAACGTCAATCGGGGATTAAAGATTCAAGTGATATCATCCCCGGGCATGGCGGCTTCTTTGACCGCATCGACTCGTGGTTGTGGGGCGCGGTCATTGGCTATTATTTTCTGGTCTGGTTCATCATCTGATTCGTGGAGGATGTATGGAAGTTCTCGGCGCAACACCTACTCGTAATCTCGCGCTCGAACTTGCGCGTGTAACCGAAGCAGCGGCGATGATGGCTGGTCGCTTTATGGGGCGAGGAGATAAAGAAGGGGCAGATCAAGCCGCGGTCAATGCGATGCGCTTGATCCTCTCTACAGTAGAAATGAACGGGATTATCGTCATCGGCGAAGGGGAGAAGGATAAAGCCCCCATGCTGTACAACGGAGAAAAAGTAGGCAACGGCTCAAAACCAGACGTGGATGTGGCAGTAGACCCCATTGATGGGACTCGCCCTCTGGCTTTTGGTCGCTCCAATTCACTTGCCACTGTGGCATTGGCTCCGCGCGGCACAATGTTCGACCCTGGTCCATTCCTTTACATGAACAAGATCGCGGTAGGACCTGAAGCCAAAGGCAAGATTAATATTGAGAAATCGATCACTGAAAATTTGCATGCTATTGCAAAATCAAAAGGAAAGACGGTTGAAGATTTAACCACCATTATTCTCGACCGACCTCGACACGACAATATGATTGCAGAGATTCGCAAGGCAGGCGCACGTATTCGGGAGATCCCCGATGGGGATGTGGCAGCAGCTTTGATGACCTCCTGGCCCGATGCTGGTGTGGATGTGTTGTTGGGCATTGGCGGCACGCCCGAAGGTGTGATCGCTGCTTGTGCCTTGCGCGCCATGGGCGGAGAGATCCAAGGGAAACTCTTTGCGCGAGATGAAGACGAACTGCGCCGCGGACGTGATGCAGGCTATGATTTCGACAAGGTCTTGATGATGGATGATCTTGTGGCTTCAGAGGATGTTTTCTTTGCAGCAACCGGTATTACCGATGGTGAACTGCTTAAAGGGGTGCGGTATTACGGCGACCGTATCACCACCGATACCCTTGTTGTGCGCGGGCTGACCGGTACCGTGCGCCAGATCAGCGCCACTCACACCACAAACAAACTCGATAACCTGAGTTCCATCCATTACTAGAATTCCGGCTTGACATTCCTGCGGCATATACATATAATATCGCTCGCGTTCCTGGCTAGCTCAATCGGCGGAGCGAGCGGCTGTTAACCGCTAGGTTCTAGGTTCAAATCCTAGGCCAGGAGCCACTTGAAAGAACCGCTTTCGATTTCGAAAGCGGTTCTTTTTTATCTTACACATAGAGGAGTAAGCCTCATGGACCAACCGTCTTCCACATTCATCGAACCGAAATCTTCGAAACGCCCAATCATTGCCCTCTTGCTTTCGTTATCTTCGTTGTTTTTTTGTTGTGTTTCATTTCTTGTCAGCAACCCAAATAATTTTGATGCTTTTATGGCGAATAACCCTGCCTGGTACATCGCTCAGGCATTGATGTGTTTGGCTGGCGTTCTGCCGCTGATCGGTGCCATCCTCGGCGGACTTTCCCTCCGTGCCGGAGAAGCCAACCGCAACCTTGCCATTGCAGCATTGGTGATCGGCATCCTTGGGTTTATTATGGCGGTGCTTATCTTCGGGTATGTGATGACGTTTGTGGGTGTGTATTACGTGTTTTCGTAATTACCTGAAAGAGGGGTTTGTATGAAATTTGATCCGCAAAAGCATCACCGTAGAAGCATTCGCCTGAAGGGATATGATTATTCGCAGGCGGGTGCGTATTTCTTTACCATTGTTGCTTGGCAGAGGGAATGTCTGTTTGGTGAGGTGGTGGATGGGGTGATAGCATTGAATGATTATGGGAAAATCATTGCTGAAAAATGGGAATGGTTGGAAACCCAATATGATTATGTTGAATTAGACGAATGGGCAGTGATGCCGAATCATTTCCATGGGATATTGTTGATTAATGGTAGGGGCGGGTCGAGACCCGCCCCTACGCCGACCATCACAAAACCATTGGGTGGATTGATTGGTGCATTTAAGACCGTTTCATCCAAACATATCAATTTATTGCGCCGCACAGACGGGATCCCCGTATGGCAAAGAAATTATTACGAACACATCATCCGTAATGAACGAGAAATGGACAGAATTTCACGTTATATCGAATCCAATCCATTGCGGTGGGATGAGGACGATGAAAATCCGAATCGCGTTCCGTAGTAGGGGCGACTCGCGAGTCGCCCCTACAGAACATTGACGTATAATTACCCCATCGCGGACAACCCATGCCTACCACCGACAAACGCCCCCTCAAAGTCTTCCTCTGCCATGCCCATGCGGACCGGGACGCTGTCCGCGCACTGTACACGCGCCTGACCAACGATGGCGTGGATGCATGGCTGGACAAAGAAAAACTCCTCCCCGGGCAAGATTGGGAGTTGGAAATCCGCAAAGCCGTGCGCGAAGCGGACGTAGTGGTGGTCTGCCTTTCAAAGCAATTTAATCAAAGCGGATTTCGGCAAAAGGAAGTTCGGCTTGCACTTGATACCGCAATGGAGATGCCGGAAGGAGAGATATTTATCATTCCGGCGCGGTTGGAGGAATGTGATAATCTCGAGAGCTTGAGAAAATGGCATGAAGTAGATTTGTTTGAAGATGATGGTTATGAAATACTTATGCGTGCTT
>JBDKJK010000497.1:0-3766 GCA_039796675.1 Chloroflexota bacterium | reverse complement strand
TGGCTTTGAAACCGCCTTTGCCGTCAATCATCTGGCATCCTTTCTCTTTACCCGTCTCCTGCTCGATAAGATCATCGCCTCGGCCCCCGCCCGCATCATTCAGGTCAACTCCGAAGGGCATCGCTTCAACGGCTTGAAGTTGGATGACCTCACTTGGGCAAAACGCAGATACAAAGGTCTGCAAGGCTATGGCGCTTCGAAGACCGCTCAGTTAATGACCGTGTGGGAGTTGGCAGAACGATTGCAAGGCACTGGCGTTACGATCAACGCCGTCCACCCGGGTGAGGTTGCCACCAACATCGGCATGAACAACGGTTGGCTTTATCGTTGGTATCAAACCTACCTGCTTGCGCACGTTCTCAAAGACCCCAAAATTTCTGGCGAAGCCCTCTACTACTTTGCCGCCGCCCCAGAACTAAACACCACCAGCGGAAAGTTCTTCAACCTGACGCACGAAGAAAAACCCGCCGCGCACGCGTTGGATAGAAAGATCGGCAAACAAATCTGGGATATCAGTGAAGACCTAACCGGCTTGCATCACAAGCTGCTTGGGAATACAGCATCCACCGCAGTAGAAAACCCCGGCTTTACCGCCGCTTCATAAGTGATTTCCGTCATTGCGAGCCGCGCTCTTTTTATTAGCGGCGAAGCAATCTCATGAACTAATCATAAGATTGCTTCGGGCGGAAGATCACCGCCCTCGCAATGACGGGATGTTTTTTTAGGAAGCACTCGAAAACTATTTAATACCCACATGCGAAAACCACAAACACCTCCCTTTGTTTTCAAAAATATTTACCCGTGGTTTCGATACATATTACTATTTGGACGCAAACTTCATCAGTCCTTCATGAACTTGCTTACATCGTTTAGCAAACGCCCAACTTCTTCCCCCGTTTTACCAGACGCCTACACCGCATCAAACTCAACGACAGTTGATTCTCAACTTGAGCTTCACTGCCTCGAAGGAATCGTCCCTGCCGATATCGAAGGCTCGCTCTTCATCTGTCAGTGCCTGGGCTCGCCAGAAGCTTACATGGTCGGCGATACCAACCTCGTCCGCATCGACTTTGACGGCAAAGAACCCCGCCTCACCAACCGCCACTTGTGGACTCCCGCCGCCATCGCCCGCCGCCAACTAAAAGATACCCGCCACCGTTTTGACTTTTTCGGTTTCATGTATCTCTCGCCTGGCTTGGGCATGTTTTCCTATACAGAAGGCTTGTATCTATTGCCAGACGGTCGTCTGGCAGTCACCAGTGACATTGACCGTCCGTGGGTCATTGAGAGGGAGAGCCTGCAAGCCGTCACACCGGTTGGGCGCAGAGACGAATGGTTGCCCATGCTTGCAGACAATGCCGGAGAAGTGCTAGGCAGTCTCTTCGCGGGCTACAACAATTCTCACGTCCTCTACACCGACCCCGAAAAAGGGGAAACCTTTCTGGTCAACTACCGGCTAAAGCCAAACAACCCAGACCACCCGGTCAGGCTAATGCGTTGGGACGGCTATCACGACTTTGAATCATGGACCGTCGTAGACCAAAACGGCGCCGAGACTGAGATCAAACAAAGCATCCATGAGTTGGTCTTCACACGTGATTACATCCTGCTTGCCGATACCGCCTTTGTAGCAGGCACGGAAATGTTCACTCCGTGGAAGAGCGCGAAACTACCCGATGAAAAAACCGTTATCCATATCATTGATCGGCGTGACTTGATCCCAGGCAAGAAAACCGTCCCCGCAAAGCAGGTGATAGTCAATGGTCCCTGCATTCACTTAATGCCAGAATATGAAAACCCCAACGACCAGATCACCGTCTACATGCTGCATACTCCAGCTACAAATACCGCAGAACTCTTGCGCAGTTACGATCGCGACCTGAACGGAATTCTTTTCCCCAAGCATCTCACCGGCTATGGCACCCTGCCCGTATTAGACCTAAGCAGCATTGGCAAACATACAATTGATGTAACTCATTCTGAAGTGAAAACATCCGAATATATTTCTGAAATGCCCTATTGTTGGGGTCCCTATCTTTACACCTACATGGGTCGGCAACTAAAACCCTATCGCAGACAAGACCTCTTCATTATGTTCAAAGGGTTCTCGCCCAAGGTTCTGCCCAAACGTATTTTTAACGCCTACAAAGACGCATCCGCTCGTACGGTTCCGCTTGAAAAAATGGTCGAGGGTGAAGGGTTGCATCATAACAACTCGATCTGCCGGGTCACTACCCAAGAGTTCAAGATCGCCGATGCCTATGTATTTCCAGACCGGGTACTGCTGTATACCATCGCGGCTATTGAGTCAAACCACCCAGAAAAATCTGGCTACATCATTGCCGGAGTGGTCACCGACCAAAAAGCAGGCGAACATTCTTCCGGGCACGAGTATTGGATCTTCAACGCCGCTGACCTCGCACAGGGACCGATCTGCAAACTAGGGCATGAGTCCCTGCATAATTCCACACTTTTTCATACGATCTATATCCCCAAGCCCGTTGCGCACACCTTAGATCAAAAGAAAGTCTCGTATCACATACCGATCCGAGCAGACTATCCCAAAGAAGAACTTAGCAAATGGGATACCAGCGTCTTGGAATGTTTTGAAGAAGTTATCTATCCGCTATTTGACCGCTCTACGTAGTCGGTCGAAAATAATTAGAATTCCGTCATTGCGAGCCGCGTTTTTTTGCGGCGAAGCAATCTCATGATTTACGAGCGATATTGCTTCGCCGGGGAGAGCACCCTCCTCGCACGCGTGCCTGGGCACAGTACAAGCAATGACGATATTCCTTTTTACCCACAACACGATGAAATCCCAGATCAGGAAATCATATGCCCACCATCACAAAAGCACCTGCTCCATCGAATGCACTCATTCAAAAGTACATATCCATGCCTGGAGCTTATACAGACTCTTACCAGACTGATCTCCCCGCACAAATATCTTTTTCCGATTACGTCTTCGCTTTTTACACCACGCCCCTCTTCAAAGTTGAGCGCTTGATTCTGACGCTCTTCGTTGGCAAACCATCTACAGATAAAAACGCGCGTGAACTGGCAGATGGTGTCCGTACCCAGTTCGCGGCGTGGACTGTAGAAGCTCGTGATGAGAACCAAATCTTAATGTGCGATTTTGCAGGCAGCACCCGCTCATGGTTAATGAGCGTCCCAACCGAAACAGGCACGCAGCTTTATTTTGGGTCGGCTGTCGTGCCGCATCGCATCTCTAAAGATGGCAAACCCTCTCTCGGTTTTTTCTTCAATACCTTATTAGGGTTTCATAAAATCTATTCGGTTCTTTTATTGGCGTCTGCCCGTGCAAGGCTGAATCGCTAACTCAATGCCGCCCCATTTTCTTTTTCATGGATGCATACCGCGAAATGAGATGCACCCACCAGGGTGATAACTTCGTTCTGACCTTTGCCTGCCAAATGACCTTTCGCATCTCATCCGGACCTGTGAATGGGTCCAGCAACAAAACCGACTTCCCCACCTCGATCGTCCCATGCGCATCAGACCCAACCGTGCCGGGTAAATTATATTTCTCAGCAAATGCCTTTGCCTTCTGATTGAAACGCGGGTCGAGGCAGCGAGAATTAAATACTTCAATGGCATCTACAAGTGGGGCGATGTCTAACAGGTCTTTTTCCAACCAGCCGCCTTTGCGATGCGTGTCATACGGATGCGATACGCTTATGAATGCCCTCTGTTCACGCAGAATCTTGATCGTCTCTTGCGGGGTCAACCCGGCAGGAATCTC
>JBDKJK010000496.1:0-3145 GCA_039796675.1 Chloroflexota bacterium | reverse complement strand
CTGAACCCTTCCGTCATTGGGATGGTGAAGAAGAAGGCAATGGCACCGTTCCGTTCGGCTGTGTGAAATGCCACACTGCCACTGGTTTGCCCACCTACATCAAAGATGGCGGCACCACCGTGGTTACCGGCAACGGCACCACTGCCATCACCGGCTTGAGCCCCATGCCCGCCAGCAATGGCTTTGCATGCTCCACCTGCCATAACGAAGAAGCCTGGCCCGAACGTTACGAAGTTACGTCTGTCACCTTTCCCTCCGGCAAGACCGTCTCCTACGGCGGCAAAGATGCCGACGGCAAGTTCCTCGCCGATGACTCCAACCTTTGTATCCAATGCCACCAGGGGCGTGAGTCCACGACCAGCATGAATAACGCACTGCGCGGCAAGGAACTAGACGTGGTTGACCCAGGTGTTCGCTTCAAGAACATCCACTACTTCGCCGCAGGCGCAACCCTGTTCGGTGGAGAAGTACTCGGTGCCTACCAGTACGAAGGCAAAGAGTATGTGGGTATGAACATGCATGCCGACCCCGAAGGCAAAGCCAACAAGTGTGCAGATTGTCACGACGTCCACGCACTTGAGCCCAAGACCGAAGCCTGCGAAACCTGTCACGACACCACCAACCCCGAAGAAATCCGCGAAAGCGAAGTGGACTTTGACGGTGATGGCAATGTAACCGAAGGCATCAAGGGCGAAATCGACACCCTCGCCGAAGCTCTTTACGCCTCGATGCAAACCTACGCAGCGGCAAACGGCGGAGCCATTGAGTACAACCCGGCTGCTTACCCGTACTTCTTTGGTGCAGACGGCAAAGGCTACGCCACCTGGACTCCTCGTCTGGTGAAGGCTGCCTTCAATTATCAGTACGTCCAGAAAGATACCGGCGCGTTCGTTCACAATCCGAAATACGTCATCCAGATCCTGATCGACTCGATCGAAGACCTGGGCGGCGACGTGAGCACCTACACCCGCCCGTAAGCACGACCCAGTAATAAAAAGAAGGCGGACTATGCAGTCCGCCTTCTTTTTAATCCAATTCTTAATCACACCAAAACCATGATATTTAGCACTGTAATCGTCAGACAAGCCCTCGTAAAATTGAGGCAATTCCCCACACTTGTAATTGGGAATATAATCCATGAATTGTCCGAATTTTTATAAGGAGAATGTGATGCACCAAAGGAAAAGACTTCGTACGCCTCACATCTGGACCGTCAGCCTGCTTCTCGGACTTGGGCTTATCGCCTTCGCCCTAGCAGTGTTCGCTTCGCCCGCCCAAGCTGCCCCACCCCTTCAACCTGTTGCCCAAGAAGACAAACCCAGCAACGACTTTTGTCTTGCCTGTCATCAAGAAGAGGGCATCGATAAATCCCTCGGCAGCGAATCGCTTCCCGTTACCATCAACCCCACCCAATTCGGTTTATCTGTTCACTCCGAAGAAGGGCTCCTCTGTGTAGATTGTCACGTAGACATCAGCGACTACCCCCACCCCGATGTCAAATCCAAATCCATCCGAGATTTTCAGCTAACCTTCGCCGATTCTTGCAAGGAATGTCACGAAGATCAATACGCCGCCGCGCACGACAGCGTCCATCAACTCGCCATGGATGAAGGCAACGAGAACGCCCCGCTTTGCTCCGACTGCCACAACCCGCACACACAAGGAAGAATCATTGGCGAGAATAGCGGCGAACTGACCATTGCCGCCCGCAGGGATGTCCCTGCTACCTGCGCCAACTGCCATACAGATGCCTACCAGATCTACAAGAACAGCGTCCACGGCAGTTCCCTCGCAGATGGCAATACAGACGTCCCCACCTGTACTGATTGTCACGGTGTCCACAATATTGGCGATCCCACCACCAATGCCTTCCGCAACAACACGCCCACCTTATGCGCCGACTGTCACGATAACGAAGAGGTGATGGGCAAATATGGGCTTTCCACCGACGTGCTCGAAACCTATGTGGCAGATTTCCACGGCACTACAACGACTCTCTTTGAACAGGAATTTCCCGGTCAACCGATCAACACAGCCGTCTGTTCTGATTGTCACGGGGTGCACGACATTGCCAAAACCGATAACCCTGAAACCGGCATCGCCATGCAGGAAAACCTGCTTGTCAAATGCCAACGCTGTCACCCTGATGCCACCGCCAATTTCTCAGCCGCATGGATGGGTCACTATCGCCCCAGCCCTGAACATTACCCCATCGTCTATTATGTGGATCTGTTCTACAAATTCTTCATCCCCGCGGTGCTTGGCGGTATGGTCTTCTTCATCCTCACTGATATTTACCGCCGCATTGTTAATCGCGTGAAAGGAACAAAACACGCATGAATACAGTAACCAAAGCCTACATGCGCTTTCCCATTGCGCGCCGCATCGAACATTGGGTGATGATGCTTTCCTTCACCCTGTTGGGTCTTACGGGGCTTCCCCAACGCTTCCCCAATGCCGGGTTGTCTCAAGCTATTCTCGGCGGGTTGGGCGGCATTGAAGCCCTGCGCAACATCCACCATATTTCTGCCATCGTCATGATGCTCGGTACCGCCTGGCACATCCTTGTGATGGGCTACAGCGTCTTCGTGATGCGAGATCAAATGTCCATGCTGCCCACCTTGCAGGATGCAAAAGACGGTCTGCAGGCATTGCTCTATAACATCGGTTTCGCCAAGACTTACCCGCAAATGGGACGTTACACCTTCGAAGAAAAAATGGAATATTGGGCGTTTGTTTGGGGTGCCGCCGTCATGGGCGCCACCGGCTTTATGATGTGGAACCCCATCACCGCCACCCAATACCTGCCCGGCGAACTCATCCCTGCTGCCAAAGCTGCACATGGCAACGAAGCTGTGCTGGCAGTGCTTGCCATCATCATCTGGCACATGTATGGCGTACACATCAAACGCTTCAACAAAGCCATGTTCAACGGCAAGATGACCGAAAAGGATATGCTCCACGAACACCCGCTCGAACTGGCAGATATCAAAGCTGGGATTGCAGACCGCCGTCCCGATGCCGCCACTCTGCGCAAGCGCCAGATGATCTACTACCCCATCGCCGCTGTCTTAACCCTAGGCATGCTCGGCGGCATCTATGGCTTTATCAACGCCGAAGAAACCGCGCTCACGACCATTCCGCC
>JBDKJK010000495.1:0-3694 GCA_039796675.1 Chloroflexota bacterium | reverse complement strand
ATGGGAAAAAGCCGCACGTGGCACAGATGGGCGTGAATACCCATGGGGAAATCAATTCGATAAAAATAAATGCAATACCAGTGAAGGCGGAAAAGGCGACACAACGCCCTTTGGTTTATTTTCCCCGCAAGGCGAATCTCCTTATGGGTGTGCCGATATGAGCGGCAATGTTTGGGAATGGACGCATAGTTTATATAAACCATATCCATACAATATAAATGATGGGCGTGAAGATGAAAAAAGCTCTGACTCCCGTATACTTCGTGGTGGTTCCTTTGGCTATCTATCCGTCAATGCGCATTGTGCTTCTCGCAGCTGGCTCGCTCCGGGCGACAGGTACAGGAACTACGGGTTTCGAGTAGTCGTCTCCCCACGTCTCCCATCATAACTCTGGTCTCTGTATACTCTGAGCCTCTGGGTTCTCTGGCTCTCTGTGACGCTAATATGTAATTGATATTTGATTGGAAAGACAGGTTTTCCTTTGCTCGCGAAGCGGGCATTTTTTTAGAAAATTTAATACGATTTCCCATACACCCATCAGGTCTTTTATAATGGACGCAACCTTCCAACTTTCAAACCTTCAACCTGACACTTGACCCCAACTCACAGGAGCACTGAATGAACCTCAAAGGAATATACGCCCCCATCGTCACCCCCTTCAACACGGACGAAATAACCCTCCACGAATAAAATCACGAATTCACGAATGCAATTAGCCTTGCGCCTGTGTACAATTGTGCATATAATTTAGCCATGAGCTACGAATGGGATCCCAACAAAGCCAAATCGAACTACAAGAAGCACCGCGTTAAATTCTCAGACGCTGTTGGTGTATTTGAGGACGAAAACGGCATCACCATCGAAGATGACCATCCCAGCGAAGCCCGTTTTATCACCATTGGCAGAGATTTCCTGAGACGGATTTTGGTTGTTGTGTACACATTTCGAGGTGTCATCATTCGGATTATCTCCGCACGAAAAGTCACCACACGCGAAAAACAGGTATATGAAGAACAGGAACAGGCAGAAAATGAAGAGTGAATATAACTTCAGCAAAGGCAAACGCGGAGCCGTTGTCCGCGCGGCGAAAGGCAAAACACGCATCACCATCCGCATTGACGATGATGTTCTGGACTTTTTTCGCGCCCAAGTGGAAGAATCTGGCGGCGGAAGTTACCAGACATTGATCAATAATGCTTTACGCGAGCATATGAAGGATCAGCAAGAACCAATTGAAGTTATTTTGCGGAGAGTAGTCCGCGAAGAATTGCAAGCCGCATCCTAGCCAATTGACTTTCGTATCCAGACCAAGACATTCAAAAGGGATTGTCTTGGTCTTTTCTTTTATAATGGACGCCAACCTTCCAAGTTTCAACTTGCCCCCCTGAAACTTGACACCTGAAACCGGAGCCCCCCCATGCACCTCAAAGGAATATACGCCCCCATCGTCACCCCCTTCAAAGCAGACGAAAGCATCAACTACCCCGTCCTTGAACAACTGATCTAATACCTGCTCGCCAACAAGATCGCAGGGCTTGTCCCCGGCGGCACCACGGGCGAGGTCTATGCTTTCACCGAAGCCGAACGGCTGGACATTTTCAAATTCACCAAAGAGAAAGTCAATGGGCGGGTGACGCTCATTGCAGGCACCAACAGCGGCGCCACGCGTGACGTGGTCCGCTACTCGCAGATCGCCGAGGGCATGGGCTACGACGCGCTCATGGTCGCCGTCCCTCCGTATTCACGTCCCAACCAGCGCGAACTGCTCGCGCATTACGAAGCCGTCGCCAAAGCCGTCAAAATTCCGATCGTGCTTTACAACTTCCCCTGGCGCGCGGGCACCGAAGTCAGCTACGAATTGATGGACGGTCTGACCAAATACGATCACATCATCGGCATCAAGGAAGCCAGCGGCGACATGTCTCGCGTCTACGAGTTCCGCCTGCGCTACGGCGACCGCTATCAAATGATCTGCGGCTCCGACGATCAGGCGCTCGACTACTTCCTGTGGGGCACCACCTCATGGATCGGCGGCGCCGCCTCTTGCGCTCCGCTCGAACATCACAACGTGCTCGAAGCCGCGCTCAACAACGACTTCGTCACCGCCCGCAAACACATGGACAAACTCCTCCCGCTCCTGCGCAACATGGAAAGCGGCGGCTACACCCAAAAGGTCAAAGTCGGCTGCGAACTGCGCGGCATCCCTGTTGGAAAGCCAAGACAGCCATTGCTGCCCCTGTCCGCTGAAGATAAAGCTGAATTTGAGAAGATTTTCAAGGCAATCTAATCCGTCATTGCGAGGAGGGCGATAGCCCGACGAAGCAATCTCCGTCACGGCTAGGGGATTGCTTCGGGCGAAAGGGCATCGCCCTCGCAATGACGGGGAATGAAATATATGAAACGAATCCCATTCTTGGACTCTCACACCGGCGGCGAACCCACGCGATTAATCACCTCGCTTCCCTTCGACCTCGGAACTGGTTCGGTTGCCGACAAATTATCCACGCTGAAAACCAAGCACGACGACCTGCGCCGCACCGTCCTGCTCGAACCCCGCGGCTCAGACGTGCTCGTCGGCGCCTACCTCGTCCCGCCCGCCGACCCGACCTGTCAGTTCGGAGTCATCTACTTCAACAACGTTGGCTATCTCGGCATGTGCGGACATGGCACGATTGGTCTCATTGCTTCGCTGGCATACATGGGCAAGGTCACGCCGGGCGTCATTCGGGTGGAGACTCCCGTTGGAGTTGTGGAGGCTACATTACATACTCCGTCATTCCCCAAAGGGGACGCTGTGCGAGGAGGGCGACAGCCCGACGAAGCAATCTCGGACACGGCTCATGGGATTGCTTCGGGCAAAGAGCAAGAGCGCCCTCGCAATGACGGGGAGTATCCCAATAAAGTTTCGGTGCAAAACATCCCTTCCTACCGCCACCTGACTCATGTCCCTGTCATCGTTGACGGTAAGACCATCTACGGTGACGTAGCCTACGGCGGCAACTGGTTCTTCCTCTGCCACGACCACGGACTTGAAGTCAATATGCAAAACCTCGAAGCGCTAACCGATTTCTCGTGGCGCGTGCGGGAGCAACTGACCGCCAATGGCATCACCGGTGCAAATGGCGCAGAAATTGACCATGTGGAGTTATTCGCATCCACGCCCGAAGCCGACAGCAAGAGTTTTGTCCTCTGCCCCGGCAAAGCCTATGACCGTTCTCCCTGCGGCACCGGCACGAGCGCCAAACTCGCTTGTCTC
This sequence comes from Chloroflexota bacterium, assembly GCA_039796675.1. Classification (GTDB taxonomy): domain Bacteria; phylum Chloroflexota; class Anaerolineae; order Anaerolineales; family Villigracilaceae; genus Villigracilis. Next base: position 438 of record JBDKJK010000495.1, on the reverse strand, counting down.
TACGGCGATGGAAAATTACAAGTCGGACAAATATGGAAGCAACAAAGCGTTGTCGGGAGCATCTTTGAGGGGAGTATCCAGATTCAGGATAACCGAATCATCCCAACGATTACGGGCGAAGCGTGGGTTATGTCCGAGGGGACGATTCTTGTGGACGAACGTGATCCGTTCGGAAAAGGGATTTGATTTCGCTATAAGAGGAAAATGGAATGTCAATCAATTTAGGCTTTTATGATTTTTTCTCGTACTTACTGCCGGGGTTTGTATATCTTTACGCCATCAATGATCTTTTACGAGTGTTGGGCTTGAAATATGTTAACCTGACGAGTTTGTTCCAAGCAGGTCAGGAACCCGCATTTGGATTGGTAGCCTTGGGTTTATTTGCGGCGTATATCGTTGGGCATATCTTTGACCCGCTCTCGTTGAAATTTTTCTTCC
>JBDKJK010000494.1:0-2960 GCA_039796675.1 Chloroflexota bacterium | reverse complement strand
GAAAACGAGATCTCTTGATTTTCTGTTGAATATTCTTTCGTAGGGTCGATCTGTTGAGCTGCAATATCTCCGGTATAACTTGGTACGTTTTGGTTCATGTTCACCTTTACACCTTTCTGAGTAGGACTTGGGGGATACAGAACTTATCAAAAAAATAGTATCACCTTCAAAAACCCGAGTCAAGAAGAGGAGAGGCAGTGTACTATGTAGCAGTGTTAGAATCCACCCGTGCCTGATCTCACCGGCAAGACCATTCTCATCACCGGAGCCGCCCGCCGCCTAGGGCGTTTATTCGCTCTCGCCTGTGGGCGCGCCGGTGCAGATCTCATCCTCCATCATGGACACTCGCCCGCCGAAGCCGAATCCCTCAAAGGTGAACTCGCCTCTCTCGGACGCCGCGCCTGGGTTCTCGCTGCAGACTTTTCTCACCCCGAAACCGCATCGCAATTAATCGAACGCGCCAATGAACATAGTCCGCTATATGGGTTGGTCAACAGTGCATCCATCTTTGAACCGTTATCCATGCAAGAAACCTCGCTCAACGATTGGAACACTCATCTCAACATTAATCTCACCGCACCATTCTTGCTAAGCCAGGCATTTGCCAAACATGCCAAGCATGGACGCATCGTCAACATCCTCGATTGGCGTGCTCTGCGCCCCGGCGCGGACCACTTCCCGTACACCGTCACCAAATCTGCATTGGCAGCAATGACGAAATCATTAGCCATCGCGCTTGCACCGAATATCACCGTAAATGGGCTGGCGTTGGGTGCCATCCTTCCGCCCGCAGATCGCCCCACGCCTACCCCGAAGATCATTGAACCCCTCCCTGCCAAACGCTGGAGCAAAGCCGGTGAAGCAGAAGATGCCTTGCTATTCCTGTTATCAGGTCCGACCTACATCACCGGCGAGATTCTGCACGTAGATGGCGGCAGGCATTTGGTGTAAATTGGACAGTGGACGATAGACCGTAGACCATGGACGAACTTCCATCGTCAATAAAACAGGAGCCCTGATGGACAAAGTATTTATCAAAGACCTGCTTGTGCGCGGCATTATCGGTATCCGTGAGTGGGAGCGTGAGAAGGAGCAGGATATTCTCATCAACGTGACGGTTTATACCAACACGATTCCCGCCGCCGAGTCAGACGACATCAATGATTGCGTGGATTACAGCGCCTTGGCGAAGAAAATTCAACAACATGCTGAAACTGCCAAGCGGCTGACCGTGGAAGCCTTGGCAAATGACCTGGCGAAGATATGCCTTGAAACGCCTTTGGTGCGTAAAGTGGTTGTGCGTGTGGAGAAGCCGGGAGCGGTGCGCTTTGCCAAATCGGTGGGAGTGGAGGTTGAACGCAAACGAGATGAATGAAATACACCACGTTTATCTCGATCTCGGTTCGAACCTTGAGCCGGAGAAAAATATTCCGCTCGCCATCGAGTTGTTGCGCGAGGCAGGGACAATCAAAAGTGTGTCGTCTGTATGGGAAAGCGAGTCTGTCGGCTATGCGGGACCGAACTTCTTGAACGTGTGTGTGTTGTTACTCACCCCGCTCGATGCAGAGCGCGTCAAGCATGAAATCAATCGTCCCATTGAAGCGCAGATGGGACGTGTTCGCGGCGAGGAAAAGAATACCCCACGCCCGATCGATATTGATATTGTTCTGTTCGATGAAACGCCGCACAACGTCCAAACGTGGAAATATGCGTTTGTGGCTGTGCCATTGGCAGAACTTGTGCCCGAATTCAAAACTCACAGCGGGGAAACACTGTCAGAATTGGCGAAACAGGTACAAGGTCAGGTGTGGATGCGAAAGCGGGAGGATGTATTTATATCCTTAACGGTTCCGCGCCGCGGTTAAGATGATCCAAAAATTCCTGGCGGGTATTAATGCTCTTGCGAAAACTGCCCAGCATGGCTGAGGTGGTCATGCGGGCGTCATGTTTTTTTACACCGCGCATCATCGCGCAGAGATGTAACCCTTCTACCACGACTGCTACGCCTTGCGGCTTGAGTAATTCGTGAATGAAGTCCGCAATCTGACGTGTCATGCGTTCTTGCACTTGCAAACGGCGGGCGAACATATCCACGATGCGGGGAATCTTTGAGAGACCGATGACTTGTCCATTCGGGATGTATGCAACATGTGCGCGTCCCATGAAGGGCAGCATGTGATGTTCGCACAGGCTGAAATATTCGATGTCGCGCACGATGACCATATCGTCATAGGTCACATTGAAAATCGCGCCGTTGACAAGTTTATCCACATCGGTGCGATAGCCACTGAGCAACTCAGGATACATGCGAGCAACGCGCTTGGGCGTATTTTGTAAGCCTTCACGGTCTGGGTTTTCTCCAAAGGCAGTGAGCATCTTACGAATGGATTCTTCAATGGCAAGTGTGTCGATATCTTCGTTGAAGGAAGCGGGCTCGTCAAAATCTTCGTTGGTTTCAGGGTCTATCATCGCATCTCCAATTGGGTCAGGTTTTCCGATTGTATCTGATTTGTGATGCATGGGCGACCCTTCACAGATAGTAGTGCATGGCTTTCTTAAGGTCTTAAAACCTTAATGCGAAAAGCGCGAAAGCAGCAAATTTCGCTAACTCATGCTTGTATTCGCGTTATTCACCCCATTGGCGTAATTCGCATTAAGCCTTTTCTCTTTGTTTAAAAAATATCAACCTACTTTGAGAAAGCCATAGATAGCAGTGCAGGTTTGCTTTCGTCGGGCAGTCACCCTTACAGGAAAAGGTAAAATATATCTATGACTAACGAACTTAATCCAAAAAGTATTTTCTTTGGCACCTGGCTGGGCGCACTCTTGGGAGCGATTCTCGGGGCGGGCTCGGGTGCGATCAGCGGAACATTAAATGGTATTGTCACCGCCGCCATCATCGGCACCGTAAGCGGACTTGTGACTGGTGCGTTGACAGGTTGGCTCGTCGTCCGCGCGGC
>JBDKJK010000493.1:0-14881 GCA_039796675.1 Chloroflexota bacterium | reverse complement strand
TGCAACACGCACGCTCACTTTCACCAAACCATCTTTGGCTTTACACGAACACTATCAACAATATGGCATGTGCTTTCTACGAAAAGAATGGTTTCGTTGCCGAAAAATATGGTATGAGTCCACCGCCCGAATCTGAACCTGACGTGGAATATCACTGGTATCCAAAATAGTATGCGCCCAACCTATCTCGAAGTCAATCTCACTCATCTACAAAAAAATATCGAAGCCATCCGCGCCCATGTCCGCGGCGCGAAAGTTATGCCGATGGTCAAAGCCAATGCCTATGGTCACGGTCTCGAAGGCGTCGCGCCGTTTATCGAACCGCATGTGGATATGTTCGGCGTCGCCTTGGTGGAGGAGGGCATTCAACTTCGTCAACTTGGAGTCAAGAAACCGATTCTAGTTGCCGGTGGAACTCTGATCGAACAACTGCCCTTATTTTTTGAACATGACTTAACCCTCACCGCATCTTCTCTAGACTTGTTGCTGGCAGCTAACCAGGTAGCCGAATCTACCCGTAAACGGCTCACAGTCCATTTGAAGGTTGATACGGGTATGGAGCGTGTGGGTGTGCATCATTATGAAGCCGAAGACTTCATAATGAAATCCGCTGCGTGTAGTCACTTGGTCTTGGAAGGGATTTATACCCATCTGGCAAACTCTGAGTTAGTAGAGTCTGGCGGTTTACCGGCACATGCTGTTACAGCTCAAACACAGCTTGAACGCTTTCAAGAGGTTCTTCATCTATATGAAAAACATTCTCTGCCCGTTCCGTCGCTTCGACATATCTGCAACTCGGGTGGAATTTTGAATCTACCCGATGGGCATTTGGATATGGTGAGACCCGGCGTTTTATTTTACGGAGTCTATCCAGGGCGTGATATTCCACGGACGGTTGATGTGCAACCTGCACTCACGTGGAGATCGCGAGTCGCGTATAGCAAGGTCACACAGCCTGGGCGTGCTGTCAGCTATGGGTCGTTGTGGCAGGTCGAAGGGAGTCCGAGGCGTGTGGTCACCATCCCATGCGGGTATGCCGATGGTTACTTCCGTCGCATGACGAATCAAGTACGAGTCATTATCAAAGGAAAATCATATCCGCAAGTGGGGCGCATTTGCATGGATCAGTTCATGGTAGATGCAGGCGCAGATGATGTAAACGTGGGGGATGAGGTAGTTTTGCTTGGTGCTGAAATTGCGCCGGAAGAGCTCGCAGACTGGGCGGGCACGAACGAATATGAAGTGATGACCAACATCAGCGCGCGCGTGCCGAGGGTGTTTGTGGGTGGGGTACAATAGGCGCACTTTTTGTTTTGAGGTGAGAGTTGAATTCCAAAGTAAAAGATTATGTATTACTGGTGGGTGTGGCGACAGGATCGATTGCATTAGATCAATGGACAAAATGGTGGGTTCGAGAAAATATTGAGTACGGGGGGCAATGGTTGCCAGAGTGGTTAAGTTGGCTCAGCCCGTATGCGCGTTTGGTGCATTGGTATAACAGTGGGGCGGCGTTTGGCATTTTTCAGAATGGCAATCTTGTTTTCACAACCCTGGCATTTATTGTCATGGGTGCGATTCTCTTTTATTACAGGCAGGTGGATGCTGAAGATTGGACCTTGAAACTGGCGATGGGCTTGCAATTGGGCGGCGCGGCAGGCAATTTGATCGACCGCTTGTTGATGGGCAAAGTGACTGATTTTATTTCGATCAGTGTGTTCCCTGTTTTCAATATTGCAGATGCATCCATTTCGATTGGGGTGGCAGTTTTGTTATTGGGGGTGTGGCTCAAAGAGCGGGAAGAAAAATTAAAGGCAGCTCAAGTAGACCCATTGATTGAGCCTGCGGCAGATATAAAGGAAGGTTTGTAGTTTGATGAATGAAGAAGTGAAAGTGGTATTGCAGGAAAAAACGCAGCCTCGCTGGCGTTTTTTTATCTTTTTTGGGGTTGCGGCGGCAATCGTCGCTTTTGACCAGTGGACGAAATGGTTGGTGATTCAGTCTATTCCTTTGAATACATCTTGGCTGCCAGAGTCTTGGGAGTGGCTTGCGCCATATGTGCGTTTTTTCCATATTCAGAATCGTGGCGCTTCGTTCGGAATGTTTCAAGATGGAAATACTTTCTTCATCGTTCTCACAACGGTGATCGTGGCGGGCATTGTTTATTATGTCTCTCAAATGGAGCACCCGAGTTCCTGGATGTGGGTGGCAGCGGGAATGTATTTGGGCGGTGCCGTGGGCAACCTGATCGACCGCCTTACCATTGGGGCTGTAACAGATTTCATTTCAGTGGGCACTTTCTATATCTTTAATGTGGCAGATGCGAGTATCAATATCAGTGTGGTACTTCTTCTTATCCTTTCATGGCGCAGCCGTGGCGAACCCGAACCTGAATCGCAGGAAACAAAAGAGACTTCATGACAGATCGAATTGAAACCTATCACTACGATGAACAAAACCCAGACCGGTTGGATAAATTTCTCGTTTCATGCCTGCCAGAGTTTTCACGAGCACGCATTCAAGGCTTGATCTTGGATGGATTTGTCTCAGTTAACGGTGTGCCTGCTAAAAAAGCCGGGCAGCTTGTTGAAGATGGGCACGATATCGAAGTGCGCATTCCGCCGCCGCAGCCGAGCGGGCTGGTGGCAGAAGATATTCCGCTGGATATTATTTTTGAAAATGACGATCTGATCGTGGTCAATAAACCTGCAGGGATGGTGGTTCACCCGGCGGCTGGGCATTATTCTGGCACACTGGTCAATGCTGTTTTAGGGTACGACCCTGATTTAGAAGGCATTGGTGGCGAAGAGCGCCCTGGTTTGGTGCATCGGTTAGATAAAGAAACATCTGGCTTAATTATTCTTGCAAAAAATGAGCGCGCTCACAATTGGTTGCAAGATCAATTCCGTTTGCGCAAAGTGGAAAAGACTTACCTTGCATTGGTAGATGGCAAACCGCCTACACCCGCAGGGCGAGTGGAAGCTTCCATTGGACGTGACCCGAGCCATCGAAAAAAGATGGCGATCGTTTCGCCGGGCAAGGGGCGTGAAGCCATGAGTGAATATAAGACGCTTGAGTCGTTCAAGAACCATACCCTGTTAGAGTTTCATCCACACACCGGGCGGACGCATCAGATCCGTTTGCATTGTCAGTTTTTAGGCTGCCCCATTGTAGGTGACGCGGTTTATGGAAAACGTGCAGTTACAGTGACGATTGACCGTCACTTTTTGCATGCGGCGAAATTAAAGATTATCGTACCGGGTGAGAAACAGCCAAGAACTTTTGAGGCTGAATTGCCAGAAGAGTTGAAGGCTGTGTTGGATGAGGTAAAAAGGTATGAGTAAAGTTTTTGTTGATCTACGTTCAGACACCGTTACCAAACCTACACCAGAGATGCGCGAAGCAATGGCAGAGGCAGAAGTGGGGGATGACGTGTATGGTGATGACCCGACCGTGAATCAATTACAAAAGAAGGCTGCTGCGATGCTCGATAAAGAGGCGGCGTTGTTCGTCCCTTCGGGCACGATGGGCAATTTGCTGGCATTGTTGGTTCATTGTGCGCGTGGTGAAGAGGTTATCTGCGGCGATAAGTCACATATTTATGTCAACGAAGCGGGCGGCATGGCTGCGCTGGGTGGGATTTTTCCACATCCGGTGCCGAATCAAAAGGATGGAACGCTTCGCCTCGAAGACATCTGCGCTTCAATTCAACCCGACGACTCGCATCGCACCATTACGCGTTTGGTCTGCATCGAGAACACACAAAACATTTGCGGCGGTATGGTCTTGAGCGTAGAGTACACCAAGCAGGTGGGGCAGTTGGCGAAAGAACATAACTTGAAGTTTCACATTGACGGCGCGCGGATTTTTAACGCGGCGGCGGCTTTGGGTGTGGATATTAAAGAACTCGTTGCTCCAGCGGACTCGGTCATGTTCTGTTTGAGCAAGGGCTTGGTTTCACCGGTTGGATCCATGCTGGTGGGGACGGAAGAATTTATTGCGAAAGCATACCGTCTGCGTAAGATGTTGGGCGGGGGAATGCGGCAAGTGGGCGTCATTGCGGCGGCGGGGCTTGTGTCGTTGGAGAAGATGACGGGGCGGATTAAGCAGGATCATGCCCGGGCGAAGAATCTGTATGAAGGCTTGAAGCAGGTTAGGGGATTAAGGCTTGAGGCGGAGCCTGCATCCAATATGGTGTATTTTACGCTGGCAGATGATATCCAATTGACGGAGAATCAGATCATTGCTGAGATGAGCAAGCATGGCGTGATGGTGGATTGGTCTGCGCCAAGACAGTTTCGATTGGTGACGCATTATTGGGTGGACGATGCAGGCGTGGATAGGACCGTGAAGGCGTTTGGAGAAATATTGAAGTAGTTATTCCTCGGCATTGGGGAACAGGTCTGGTTGTGTTTGAAGGAGATTGGCGAAGGCAGCTATCATGGTACTGTCGAACAAGGTACCAGATTCGCTTTTGAGATATTCAAGCGCTTCTTCTTTTGATATTTTCTGCCGATATGGGCGATTGTTGGTTAGGGCGTCGAAGGCATCGATGACAGAAAAGAGGCGCGCTAGTTCGGGAATATCTTCTCCTTTTAATTTACCTGGGTAGCCGGTACCATCCCATCGTTCTTGATGATGTCGAATGAGGGGGATGGTATCTTCAAGGAATGGGATGCCCGCCACGATTTTTGCGCCAATGTCGGGGTGAAGCCTCATGATCTTCCATTCGTCTTCGGTGAGTGGACCTGGTTTGTGCAAGATGGTATCGCTAATGCCGATCTTGCCGATGTCGTGCAGGAGTGAGCCGCGTTCCAGGATTTTAAGTTGTTCTTGTGAATAGCCCAATGATTCGCCTAGCTTGACAGCTAGATGGGTGACTCTCATGCTGTGCCCTTCTGTTTCGCGGTCACGTGCATCCAAGGCGGAAGTGAGGGAGGCGAGAGTTTGATCGTATGTGGCTTCGAGCATATCGTATGCGTTCTTGATTTCCATGGCTTGACGACGAGACTCGACCAATAGCAGGGAACGTTCCAATGCGATGGCAGCTTGATTGATGAGAGCTTGCAGGTCGTTGGAACTGGCGGCAGGTTTGGCAGATGCTTCGTGGGTATCCATCCAAATCACGCCATACCTTCGAACCGATGTCTGAATGGGCATCAGAGTTCTGAGGATGGATTCGCCAAGGGAGAATTCGATCATCTGCCCTGAAGTCATTGTATTTTGTATCAATTGCATGGGGTGATCGGAATTAACATTGATACTACCGTCTTCTTCAATTCTTACTTTTGCAATCACCTCATTTTCTGAATCGAGAAGGACGATGCCGGTGGCAAAGTTCTTTCCGAGTTTGTGTGCGGTTTGCGCAATGTCTGACGCGGCATCTTCTATGTTTTCAGCCTGAATGATCTGGTTGCTCAAACGATAGAGCAAAGAGGTGATACGCAGAGAAGAACGTAATTCCTGTTGGAGCCAGGCACTTTCAAAAGCGCCGCCTGCTTGAATGGAGATCAGTTCTGCCAGTGATTCGTCATTCTCAGTAAAGAAGACTTCCTTTTGTTTTCCAAAGGCAAAGATTGCCCCAATATTCACATTATGCCAGCGTATAGGAATGACAAGCAGGCTTCGTAAACCGGCATTATCGAGCTTTAGTTTTGATGTTTTTTCGTATTTTCGAACATCGCGGATTCGGAACGGCTGTGCGGCATGCAATGCAAGTGAGATCAAGTCATCAGATGCGTCTGGGTCTGTCAAAGATTCAAACAGAAGCGGAGCATCTCCAGATGAAGCTCGTTGGATGTAATCACGTTCCTGCTCATGCCCGAGCTGAATATAAATGTAAGTAAACCTTGCCTGTGTAATGTCTCGTGAAATAGAAGTGACTTCTTTTGCAGTAGCTTCTGGGTCGAGCGCAGAAGAAAGTTGACTGCCAGTTTGGATCAGGTTTTTCAGGCGTGCATGATAGCCAGATTGCTCCCATGCGCGCACCAGCTCAGTGGCGACTGCTTCTGCAAGCCCAACCTCAAGCCCGGTAAATGAATTGGTTCTTTCATTGCTGAGTGTGATCACCCCATGAACATGCCCATTGTAGATCAACGGGACTGCAACCAGTGACAGATTGGTATCTCCTTTGAATGCCGTGAAATCCGGGTCAAGGCGGAGGTCGTTGACGATCTGTGTTTTGCGCTGGCGCAGGGCACGCCCAATGACGCCTTTGTCAACATCTTGGCGATACTCTACTGGAATCAAGTGTTTTTGGCTGCCCGTTGCCGCAAGCAGCATGAACTCTTTCTTTTCATGTTCATGGATGAAGATAAGCGCTAATTTGCAGTTGATAGCCCGTTCAAGGGTGTTAACGGCAAGCTGAGCCGAAACCGGCTGGTCAAGTTGATTTTCTAGCTGTTGGCTGAGCTCAAGCAAAAGTGTTAACTGAGAATTGCGCTTTTTCTCAATACTCACCTGACGCGAGAGTTTATTAACCTGTTCCGTTTGGATCCGTCCACGGATCCCTTCAGGGGTCATCATGAATGGGCGTAAGTATCGGTCAAGCCGGTGGCTCCACAGGCTGGCTGCCCTCTCTGTGAATTCTGCATCCTCATTGGGGTCATTGCCGGTCTTGTTTAACTCTTGAATCAACCCACTGGTTGTCATGATCACAGTAGTGGTGGCGTAATAAAGCATTACTGAAAATAAAATGAAGAAGGCAAGCGTGGCTTCGCGGACCGTGAGAATAGCGGGTGCATTGCTTTCATACCCTTCATCGATCGTAAAGAGCAGGGCTCCCATGAAGATCAATAATGCCAGATCTGCAACAAAGGCGATCATCACCACCCGGCGGCTGAGGATATCCTCCTCCGGCACTTGGAGACGTTCCCATGGGATCAGACGTTCCACGACCAGCATGCTAACAATAGCTGCCGGTGCGATCAAGTTGTCGCTATCGATTAACAAAATTAAATAGGCAAAGACCAACCACGGTATGATCTGTAAACGATAGAGTACCTCGGCATATTTTTGAGTAGGCAAAATGATGGTTGCACCACCAAGAAAAGCCGTAATCAAGAACAAACCTGCCAAATACGGAATAAACGCGTTTGCTGTTGAAAAATCCATACTTGAGATCGGCAGAGACATCCCAGCTGAGAATGTCATCAACACAACCGTCAGTTGGAATGCATTAACTTGATTCAAGCGGTCAGATAATGGTAAGAGGAATATCAACTGCACGAAGCCTGCCGTAAAAAAAGCAAACGCCCCGATCGGCTGCCCCCTTTCAAGGATCATTACTCCTGCAGCGATCAACAACATACAAGCCAACACCTTGGTCAGCAGCGTTTTTCGTTTTGAAATATTCCAGACCGAAATGACTTGAAGCGAAAGCCCGCTGAAAAAACACATCAACCCTACAAACCCATGCAGGGCAACAGGCAAAACGCTGTTCGTAAGGTTAAGATGGCTGGGAATCAGGATCAACCCCACACCGAGACCTTCTAACAACAGCGAGAGAAGAACGTTGAAATTTTTTTCAGCGAGGTATTTCATGCGGCTAGAGGATAGCATAAGAAACCAAATTTATCTAGCGCAGTCATAAACCCCGTGAACCGTCAAAAAGATAGCCAATCGATTTCTGATATAATGCCATCACAAACAGGTATTCGGGGCAGCGCCGGTTTGTAATCCAAGAAAAAGGTAGTTCGAATGCAAAGCTTTATTTCCCTCGCACAGATCGATGAAGTCACGAATATGGTACGAAGCCGGATCTCCATTCAACCGACGGTCGGACTAATTCTCGGCTCAGGGCTTAACGGTCTGGCTGATTCTGTCCAGAATCCGATTCACATCCCATACAGTGATCTACCGAACTTTCCCACCTCCACAGTGCATGGACACATAGGTCGCTTTGTGATCGGCGAGTTGGAAGGGAAAGCTGTCATCGTGATGCAAGGACGCATTCATTACTATGAAGGCTATACCATGGGGCAGGTAACCCTGCCCGTACGGGTAATGCATCGCTTGGGCGTGAAAAGCATGTTCGTTACCAATGCTGCTGGCGGAGTCAATTCAGATTTTGTACCCGGCGACGTTATGCTGATCACAGACCAATTGAACCTGATGGGTATGTCTGGCTTGAACCCATTGATGGGACCCAATATTGATGAGATCGGACCGCGCTTTCCCGATATGAGCCAACCCTATGATCGCGAGTATTTTGACCTTGCTCGTGGCGTTGCAAAGAAAAATAACTTAACTCTACGTGAAGGAGTCTACGCCGGGTTAAGCGGACCTTCCTTTGAGTCTCCTGCCGATTTGCGTTTCCTTCGCCTTGCCGGGACCGATGCAGTTGGCATGTCTACTGTGCCAGAGGTGATCATTGCCCGGCATGGAGGGATGCGTGTGTTAGGGCTTTCTGGCATTAGCAATAAAGCCAATTTAGACGGCTCCACCATTACCACCCACGAAGAAGTTATCGAAGCAGGGAAAGTGATCACACCCAAGATCGAAACGATCGTTCGGGGTGTCTTGCGCGGGATGTAAGCACGGTCGTCGATGGTAGATTTCCTAAAATTTATTTCAACCTATGAGGCTTTGATCTATATTGTGCTGGCGATCGGAGCGTTGTTCTCCTTTCGCTGGCTTTTCCGTTCGTGGAATGAATGGCGGGTGGCGGTCTTTAGCCTTGAGCGGGAGTTTTCTTCCCGTCGTTTGAGCCGTTCCGCTTTGGTATCTTCTCTGATCGTTATCGTTTTCTGCCTTGAATTTTTCGCAGTATCTTTTCTTGTGCCAGGGCTTCCATCCGATTTTTTTTTGACAACCGCCACGCTTGACCTGATCTCAACCCCAACAGGGACGCTTTCACCCGAACTATTGACTCAAATCGCGGGTCAGCCACAGGCTGCCCAGCCGAACTCCGCGGGTTGCACCCCAGGTCAGCTTGAGTTGACCTTCCCGGAAGCAGGCGACGAAATCAGAGGCGCGATCGAATTGACCGGAACAGTGAATATTCCGAACTTTGGCTTTTATAAATATGAAATCGCTCCCAGTGGAAGTGATTCTTGGGCAACCATCGCTGCTGGGCGTGTGGTTGTAATTCAGGGTTCGCTCGGGCGTTGGGATACGACCGCATTGACCCCGGGAGATTATCAATTGCGGCTGGTGGCGGTCGATAATCAGGGGACGATCCTTCCACCTTGTGTAGTGCCTGTGCAAGTAATAGCCAATCAATAAATACTTTTGCTGCCAAACAAACGGTAAGAAGAAACGCCAGGAAAATTGTTAAGTATTGGCAAACTTGGCAGTAAAAATAAAAGGTATAAATCGAATCAATGTCTGAAATACAAATACGTCCCACAGTCGCCACCGACCTGACCCGTTTGATGGGCATCGATCATTCTATGACGAGTGAGTCGGTTTGGCAATTAGAGGTTCGCCGCGATGGCGGGCAGGTTGCCACCACATTTCGCGAGGTTCGCCTGCCGCGTGCCATTCAAATTCAATATCCGCATAATCATTTTGCCCTTGCAGATGATTGGACCAAACGCTCAATGATGTATACCGCGCATATGGACGCAGACCCGGCTGGCTACATCAGCCTTCTCGAGCGTGGAACGGCATCTACAGTGTGGGTGATGGACCTTGCTGTTGATGGGGCAAGCCGACGCAAAGGCGTGGCATCCGCTTTATTGGCGGCTGGGCAGGCTTGGGCGGAGTCGCGAGCGCATCGTCGTTTTATCATGGAAATGCAGTCGAAAAATGTTGCGGCGATCCGGCTGGCGCAAAAATCCGGTTTCGAGTTCTGCGGGTATAATGACCAGTACTACCTCAATAAAGATGTTGCATTATTTTTTGCCAAAGTATTGAAGTAATTGGGAATTGGCAGGAGCTGATTTCCAGCACCATTTTATTGGAAGGGCTGCATGATTAACGGTTGGCCAGAAACTTTGCTGGCGGGGCTCAAAGCGATCAATCAAATACTGACGGCGGGAATTGCCATCACAGCATTCTCGTTGTTTCTGTATTCGCTTTCATTTAATTTGCGCGACAGGGTGGCTCGTTCGTTTGCAATCATCCTTCTGTGTGTGGTGATCGTTTTCACTGCCGAATCTCTTCAAGATAATTCCGTCTCTATTCAAACGCTAAACTTATTGCTGCGTTTGCAATGGTTTGGCTTGGCGTTCCTTCCGGCGGCGTACTTACACCTTTCAGATGCCCTGCTTGTTACAGCCGGGCGCCCCTCTCGCGGACGCCGTCGCATTGCTGTGCGCGGCATGTATGCCATCTCTGCCATCTTCCTTGTTTTGCTTGCATTTGGATATTTGCTCGGTCCCATCGTGCCAGATGGAAAACCCGCGCCTCACCTTCAGCGTACTGTGTGGACGGAAGTATTCACGATCTTCTACGTGATCACCATGGTTTGGGCAGGAGTTAATTTTTCGCGAGCCTATAACTTGATGTTGACACGTTCAGGGCGCCGCCGCATGCTCTACCTGATGGCGGGTGCAACCGCCCCGGCGCTGGGTTCCTACCCTTATCTTTTGTTCGGTTATACACTGGCGGCAGATCATCAATTTTTGTTTTGGACCACGGCATTGGTTATCAATGTTCTAGTGGCTGTGTTGGTGATCGTGATGGCGTATGCGGTGGCGTTCTTTGGTGTTTCTTGGCCAGATCGCGTTATCAAAAGCCGCCTATTCAAATGGATCATGCGCGGACCGGTGACCGCCTCTGCTACATTGGCGTTGATGACGGTTGTGCGACGTGGGGGAGAACTCCTTGGCACACCTTATTCGGCATTTGTTCCGTTTACAGTAGTTGCTTCGGTGCTGCTGATGGAGCATGCCATTACATTTGCCGCACCGTTGTGGGAACGCTGGCTGTTCTTTGGGCGTGACCGCAATGAATTGGAATTGCTGCAAAATGTGGAAGAGCGCCTGCTAACTCAAAGCGACCTGCAACAATTCCTTGAATCGGTTCTGGCGGCAGTGCGAGACCATTTGCAATCTCCTTCTGCTTTTGTGGCCGCCTTAGACGATGAAACCCTGCTCCCTGTGGTTGTAGCGGGGAACCGTGCCTTACTCGATCAAGATAGCCTGACCCAGGCATTGGATCATATCAATAGTGATATGAGGCGTGAATTCCAGTGGGGGAATTACTGGGTTCTTCCGCTTTATACCCGCAAACGCCCCGAGATGGATCGAGATGAAATGCCGCCGTTGCTCGGCTTGTTGGGCGTGGCAAAAAGCGAAACAAGAACCTCTATGGAAGCGGATCAACGAGAAGCGCTCTGGTTATTAGCAGACCGAGCCGCCCTTGCTTTGGAAGATCGCCAGCTTCAACAGCGGGTTTTCCGTTCTCTGGCAGATATTCAGCCACAGGTCGAAATGATTCAACGCATGCGTGCCGCCAGCCGATACGACACCAATGCTAACTTGCTGACCGCGCCACTTCCACAAGAAGCAGACCTTGCCAACTGGGTGAAGGATGCTCTCACACATTATTGGGGCGGACCGAAGTTTATGAATAACCCGCTTGCCAACCTTCAGGTAGTGCGTGAGTTGGCAGAGACAGAAGAAGACGGCAACACATCCAATGCTTTGCGCACCTTGCTGCGCCGCGCCGTGGATGAGGTTCGTCCGCGCGGAGATCGTAAGTTCACCACCGAATGGATTCTGTACAATATTCTTGAAATGAAATTTATCGAAGGGCGAAAAGTCCGCGATGTGGCTGCACGGCTTGCCATGTCTGAAGCGGATTTGTACCGCAAGCAACGGGTTGCCATCGAAGCAGTAGCCAAAGCCATTCTTGAAATGGAAGTAAGTCAGATGGAACGTTAGTCCTTTATTGGAAGACACACGTCGAAAGATCTCACGCGCAAATTTTGTGGAGGGCGCGCCAAGATCTCGGGAGCGGCGATTTAAAAGGAGAATGTTATGACAGATGCAAATGATAAAGAAAAAAATATTCGGTCAGCGCCAGTGCTAGATGAAGGCTGGTGGGATTCTGTGTTGGCGGAGGAAAGCCGTCACTCAACGACCCATCGTATAGCGGCACCCAAGCCTGAGGTCCGGCAGGAGGCGGTGAAAGAGAGTCCGACCACACAGCCTGCCGTCAATTGGACGCATGTCAAGGACTTGTATATGAATGACCGAATCATTGACTTAACCGTCACCGGGCAAAACCGTGGCGGTTTGCTGGTGGAAGGGAACGGCTTGTTTGGCTTTGTTCCGCATTCTCACTTGGTCGATCTGGCGGGTAGAGAAAACTTAGATCGTATTCACGACCTTGAACCCTACATTGGGCGCACTCTACATCTCAAAGTTATTGAGTGCGTGCCAGAAGACGGGCGTGTGGTCTTTTCGGAACGTGCAGCACAAAGTGAGCCTGGTAAACGCGCCGAACTTTTTCATTCATTGCATGCTGGTCAATGTGTGTGCGGCACAGTAACCAACATTACAGATTTTGGTGTATTCGTTGACCTTGGCGGTGTGGAAGGGCTCGTGCATATTTCTGAATTATCCTGGGGGCGTGTAACGCACCCGTCGCAATTCGTAAAGCTGGGCGGCTCCATTGATGTGCAGGTTTTAGACCTTGCCCCCGAGCGCTGCCGGGTTGCATTGAGCATAAAACGCCTATTGCCCAACCCGTGGACAAATGCCGCCGGTGAATTTCCTGTCAATTCCATTCATGCGGCAACCATCACCAGCGTGCTCTCATATGGTGTTTTTGCCCGCCTCGATGTATTTGGTGTGGAAGGCTTGGTTCATTCTTCAGAGATTCCTCACGCAGATGGCGTGCTTCTTAAAGATATTCTTTCTGAGGGGCAGCCCATCCAAGTCCGTGTATTGCACCTCGACCCGGCTCACCACCGCCTCGGGTTTAGCATGAGGTTAGGCTAGGCAATGACCGACCCCAATCTCCGGCGTTTCAAACAGGAAGAGTTCACTCCCCGCAACGACTGGCTCGAACGACTGGCTCGTTTTTATAATCAATTCGGGCGCTTTCTTCGTGATGCCGCCGGTGTTGCGTTAATCGCTTTGGCCTTCATGGCATTCCTTGCATTGTGGAATTGGACCGATGGTGTCATCCTAACTCCCATCGCCAGCATTCTACGCACCTGGTTCGGTTGGGGAAGCATCCTGATCTTGGCGGGTATCGCCTATCTTGGATTCTCTCTCCTTCAACGCGAGCGGACTCAGGTCCACTGGGGGCGGATCCTCGCCCTTGAACTCGCCGCTCTCTTAACCCTCGGCTTGCTTGCTGTTTTCTCAGGCAACGACCTCTTCCGAGCCGAGTCTGGCATGGATGGTGGTCGCCTGGGTTGGGGGCTCGTCCGTTTGTTGTGGCAGGTGATGGGTAGTATTGTCGGCTCTCTCGTCTTGTTCTTGCTTTGGGCGTTAGCTGTGGCAACAGGCTTTGGGCTTTGGGCAAAGCTTGAAGCTTGGTTGACGAAGATTGCAGGCGATGAAGCGCCGGTCATCGTCTCAATGCCTGTGCCTGAAGAGAAGCTCGCAGCCGAAGTTGAACAACAAGTTGTTAAACCTGCTGTGCCGAAAAAACGTTCACAGCCTCTTCCGCCTGAATTCCGCACTCAATTGAAAGCTGCTGAAAAGAAACCAGAGAAAGCGCTTAAGCCGCCCCCACGCGGAGAAGACCTTCCGCCGCTTAATATTTTGATGGGCGATTCAAACATCCGTGCCGATGAGCGAACCATCAACCAAACCGCCGGGCTGATCATGAAGACCCTGTCTGAGTTTGGCATTCCTGCCACAGTCATCGGATATCGCGTCGGTCCATCGGTGACTCAGTTTGCCGTTCAACCGGGTTTCATCAAAAAAGGAAACGAAGAAGAAGACGCGCAACAAATGAAAGTGCGCGTTGCTCAGATCGCCTCTCTCGAGAAAGATATTGCGTTGGCGCTTTCTGCTCAACGTCTGCGTATTGAAGCGCCAGTTCCGGGCAAGCCTTATGTTGGTATCGAAGTGCCCAATATAAGCAGTTCCGTTGTCCGCATGCGGGCTTTGTTGGAAAGTGACTCCTTTTATAAAGTTGGCGCGCCGCTGGCGGTTGCCTTGGGACGCGACGTTTCTGGCAACCCGCTCAATGCCGACCTTGCCCGTATGCCGCATTTGTTGATTGCAGGCTCCACCGGCTCTGGTAAGTCGGTTTGTATTACCTCTATTGCAGCATGCCTTGCGATGAATAACACTCCCGAAGAACTTCGCATGGTGATGATCGACTCGAAAATGGTTGAGCTGATTCGCTTCAATGGCTTGCCGCATCTGTTTGGAAAAGTTGAAACGAACCTCGACCGTATTCTGGGCGTCTTGCGCTGGGTGGTGGTCGAAATGGAACATCGCTACCGCCTTCTCGAAGCCATGCATGCCCGCGATCTGAATTCTTATAATAAGAAAGTCTCCCGCTCTGCCGATGGGCAACCTCTTCCGCGCATTGTTGTCTTAATCGACGAACTCGCCGACTTGATGATGTCTGCCCCTGATCAGACCGAGCACAACCTCGTCCGCCTTGCACAGATGGCGCGTGCCACAGGCATTCACCTTGTGGTTGCAACTCAGCGCCCATCCACCGATGTGGTTACGGGTCTCATCAAAGCCAATTTCCCGGCTCGTCTTGCTTTTGCCGTTGCATCTGGCACAGATAGCCGCGTTATTCTTGATTACACCGGTGCAGAATCCCTGTTAGGGCGCGGTGACATGCTCTTCCTCAACCCCGAAGTTGGTAACCCCGTCCGCGCACAAGGTGTGATGATCACCGATATGGAGATCGAACGCCTCATTTCTTATTGGCAAAAGAATTGGGATAGCGACTCCGTTGAAGTGCCGCCATGGGAAATGCTGCTAAAAGAACCCGATGAAAATGAAGATGATGG
>JBDKJK010000492.1:0-6741 GCA_039796675.1 Chloroflexota bacterium | reverse complement strand
GCACCTTCGGGGTCAAATAGGTCAGTGAAGACGTCCATGAGTTCGGCATTCTCCGAAAGTTGGGCAAGCATAAGGCTAATGAGGTGCTCGCTGACGATGAAGTCGTCTACTTTGGCGGCTTCGGCGAGTTCACGGTTACGCAGGTCGAGCATTTCGCTGATGATGGAGAAGGGCGTTTCATCTTTTTCAGCAATGTCGCGCAGGTGCAGGAGGGTGACGAGGGTGATGGCATCCGCTTCTTGAACCTCTTTGTGGCTATACGCTAACACAATGACATGGTCGTATTCGGTGACGCCCAATTCGTTCAACAAGCTACGGTCGCGGATGTTGCCTTCCATGACTTTAAGCTTTTGATTTTTGAGTTTGCCAACTTCACGTTGAATCTGTTTTTCAAGATCATCCACTTCTGAAACCACGAGAAGCTCAGACCCTTTGGCAACATAATTATCTAATTCGCGGATGATGATGGAGCCGGAGCGGTTCCAACCGAGGATGAGTCCGCGCTCAGGCTTGGGTTTGGATTCATTTGCAGAACGCTGAATCAAGTTCTCGTCAGGTGTGAAGCGCGTGTTCGAGAGTTCGATCTTGTCGTCGTCTTCGGCAATCGCAAAAATGGAGTCGCCGGGTTCGATGCGAGAGTCCATTTTTGGGTTCATTAAGATGGTGCCATCTTTGCGGCGAATGCCCATGACGGTGGAGGTTTCGTAGGCGAGCAGGGCATCGCCGTAGGTCTTGCCGGAGAGGTTGGGCTCCTGCTTGAAATAAATTTCGTCGCCGCCGAAGTTCATCAACTCGGTGTAAACAACAGACAAGCCGCTCTGGCGCGAAGTCTGTGCAACGACGCGGGCAATGAGATCGGTGGTGAGAATTGGTTGGACGATATCATGTTCAGAGAGCAGTTTGACCACGTCTATGTTCTGCTGGCTGCGGATCTGGGTGACGATGTGATACGGCTCACTGCGGCGATTGGGATTGTTAGTGATGGCGAGGATAGTTTTGATGACGTTCGTATCGGGGTCTTCGCCTTCGGAGAGCACGATAATGGAACGGGCATTGTGCGGGCTGGCAATCTCGAGATCGGTCATGTCGCTGGGGCTGCCCGAGCGACAGATGATGCGGGTATTCTTCGTGTCGGAGATACGTTCGTTGATCGCATCTTCCATCTCGACCTTGTCCTGCTCTGCCAATACGACGATGACTGCGCCGCTCTTGCGACTCTCATTGGCGGCGACGAGTTCGGAGATGATGGTAAATATCTGCGGGGTCCAGCCGAGGATGAGGGTATGATCATTTTCGAGGACGAGGGAACGTCCCTTGCGGAGTTGTTCAATGCGTTCTTCGAGCCCGTTGCTGAGGATACCGATCAGGGTGGAGACGATGAAGATACCACCGATGGTGACGAGCAGCATAACGATGCGAAAGCCGGGACCGGAGTCGCCACCCATTGTTCCGGCGTCGAGTGTGCGCATGAGGCTCATCCAGGCGGCTTCACCGAAGGTGGGGGCTGATTCACCCTCCATGGCGATGGCGCCAATACGAATAATAGCGGCGGCGGCGAAAATAATAATAAGGGAAAGGACAGCAAGCCCGCCGATCATGGCGATCGGTCCTTGCGACATGTAGTTGTCGAACCAGTATTGAAAGCGTTGTTTGATAGTAGGTCTCTTCACGAAGGTCTCCTTGCGTGCTGGAAAATTTGGCTTATTATAAGAGCAAATTTGCGCCTGCCCTACCGTGTTTGCATTGCATTTGATTTGCATTTCTCAGCAAACTGTTAGTTTGAGCGGGTAACATTCTTCGTCTGTTTCCTGTCTAATCCATGCCAGTTGAGGCATAATTTTTTTAGTGAGGTGACCCATGTTCCAATTTGAAGGTTTTGACCGCCGCAAACAGGAAGACCAAGTCCGTTCAGAAGGGCGGCTGCCGCCTGGTCAGTCGTTGACGCAGAAATTCCCCGTGCTGCATTATGGACCTGTGCCTGCCTTTAACCCCGCTTCGTGGGATTTCCGCGTGTGGGGCGAGGTAGAGGAGGAAAAACGCTGGAGTTGGGATGAATTCAACCAGCTTCCGCGCACAAAACTTCATATGGATATTCACTGTGTCACCCGCTGGAGCAAATTCGATACCGACTGGGAAGGTGTATCGGTAAAGACTCTTGTAGAACAAGGTTTCTTCAAGATCAAGCCAAGCGCCACGTATGTGATGCAGCACGCCGAATATGGTTTCACGGTCAATTTGCCATTAGAGGTCGTCTTACAGGAAAACTTCCTGCTGGCAACTCATTTCAACGGAGAACCGATCACACCCGATCACGGTTATCCGTTGCGCGGAGTTGTGGGGTTCATCCCCAGCAAGGAAGATTTGGAAACGCCCTATTTCTGGAAGGGCGCCAAGTGGCTGCGTTCGCTCGAGTTCATGCCGCGCGACAAACGCGGATTTTGGGAACAAGCTGGGTATCACAACCGTGCCGATGTCTGGCGCGAAGAACGATTTGGGTAGAATCAAAAACTCCGAGGTCTATAAAGACCTCGGAGTTTTAATGTATTTACGACTATTCCTTCAACAATGGCAGGCGAATGAAGAAGGTGCTGCCGGGTAATTTCTCTTCATCCTTTCCCGCGCTTTCCACCCAGATCGTTCCCTGCAAGGCGCGGACGATGCCAGAAGCAATGGCAAGCCCCAGGCCTGCGCCGCCGCCTTTGTAATTCGTTCGGCTGGAAGAATGCAACTGCACCTCACCCATTTGATACAACTTCTCAAAGATGACCTTGTGATGTTCGGGGTCGATACCAATGCCAGTATCTTTGATGGCGATCTCCGCCATTTTGCCGCGCTTCACATCTTCAATGACATGCGCCGTGATGAAGATCGAGCCGTCATCTGGCGTAAATTTGATGGCATTCACAACTACCTGGTCGAGCGCTTTCTTAAGTAGTTCTGAATCCGCCAACAGCGGGGGAATAGATTTGATGGATTCATCAATGGTCAAGGTCAGGTTGCGAGCCGCAAGGTCACTCACATAATCCTTTTGGATGAGCCTAATCGTCAGGTTCAGGCTAACCGCTTCAAAATGCGGGGTGATGATCTGATTATCGAGCCGCACCACATCTAGCATGCTATTGACGACCTGATGCAGGCGGTTCGTTCCGCGCAGCACGCCTTGCACCATTTCAGCAAGCATCGAGTTGCCCTGAATGGTGGCGTCATTTTCGAGCATACCCAAGAAGCCTTTGATAACCGTCAGCGGGGTGCGTAGTTCATGGGCTGCCACTTGAATGAACGCAGACTTGTTCTTGTCATGCTTTTCAAGGGACTGATAGGCTTTGTTCAATTCGTCTACACGCTCTGAAACCATGCGTTCCATCATCTGGCTGATGGAAGTCACTTCATGATAGAGGCGTGCGTTTTCAAGCGCCACCGTTGCCTGCAGAGCAAATGTGGTTGCAAGCAAACCATCGTCTTCTGTGAAGGCAGTTTGAGAGCGGCTAACCAGCAGCAACCCGACCACATTATCTTTTGAATATAAAGGCACACCCATCCACGAAAGATCGCGCGCAAGCCATTCGGGTTGAGACCAAGTCTCCACTGCGTTCACATTTTTTACGATCAACGTTTCGCCTTTTCGCGAAACGGTTGTATACAGGTTTTGATCTTTGATCACCAGCCGGAAGGTCGACATATCTACCCCAGAGGGCATACCAACGTGTGCCTGAACCACAGGTTCACCGTTCACATCTTCCGTGTAAAGAATACCGCGATCATACGGTAGGGTTTGGTTAAGTTGTTCGAGGATCTGCGCCGGGAGCTGCTCAACCGTTTTCAAGGAGGATAGCTGTCGCAACGAACGCGCCAACGCCTCAGCTCCGCGACGCCGTTCCTGTTCAGACGCATACAGGAGTGCATTCTCGCTGGCAGTTTTTTCCGCTTCGCGCTGCGCCAGCTCACGCTGATTAACCAACATCGTCCGCAGCAAAGCACTCGAAAGCAGATTCCTCACGCGGATGTACACATCCCAATCATCAGGTCCCATCTCTGCCCACATAAAACCGAAGCGATTGCTCGCCAACGAAAGCGGCATGACCACGGCATCATAGCGTCGGTCTTCGGGCGTCTTACCACGCGGAACGAGCCTCCCCGTAGCGAGGCTGGATTGTTCACCCGGCATCGTAAAACGCCCATCGGCAAATTGCATCAACAGCCGATAGCTTTGAGGCGGCGGAGCCAGCATCGAGCCGGGAGCATCGGTATCGCCATAATACATAACGTACCAATGTCTGATATCAAAAACAGGAAAATGCTTCGCAATTGCATCGCCGATCACATCGAAGGTCATGGCAGATGCCATCGAAAAACTGAAGTTATTCAGCATTTCTTCCTGCTTGACGAATTGAAGGCGACGATATGCCTGCGCTCGCTGAGAAAGCTCGCCCACCAACATACGCGCCTGTTGGAAGAGATTCTCCGCCCACAGGGTGGTGGTGTTACTTGAGATGCCCCCCAATGCATATTTTCGAAAAGTGGAGATCACGTTCTGCCAGGTATTGAAATCGTACCCGTGACGTTGAAGAATAGCCACCACAGATTGAACTGTTTTCAGGAAAATATCTGCCTTATTTGTTTCGCGCAAACTGGCAAGGAAGGCGTCCCAGGCATTCCCGAAGACATTTACATATTCTTCGCGATCAGGCGCTTCTTCTGATATCCCTGCAGCAGCCAACAAAGCATTGATCGCCGCAGTACGTTTATTTTCCAGCCGCCCGGTGTGTGCCACTTCTCTTGGAAGCACCACCGCCCGGCTGATACTTTCAGGCAAACAGCCACAAGACCAACGCACCACCAATTGAGAAGGGATCTGGTGAATATCTTCCACTTGTTCCCCATTAATGCGCTTCAAAAGTGTATCAAATGCTTTTGCGCCTGCATCGTAAAATGATTGGCGCACAGTCGTCAGTGGCACCCCCATCGACTGGGACTCACTTACATCGTCAAAACCAGTCAGGGCAATATCATCTGGCACACGAATACCGCGTTCCTGCAATGCTTCCAACACTCCAAATGCCATGCGATCATTCGCAGCCACAATGGCTTGTACCTTAAGTCCTTGTTCATCCAGAAGAGTTCGCAAGGCAGCACGCCCACTTTCGGCAGAATAATCTCCCTCCAAGACCAAACTCGTATCGTGGCGGATGTTATGTGACTTCAACTCATCAAGAAATGCGTTATAACGCTGGTCGGCTTCTACCTGCCCTATAGGTCCGCGAATAAAAGCAATGCGCTCATATTTATGGACTTCAACCAAATGCTTAACGACCTCACGCATGCCCCCATCATTGTCTGAGATCACAGCAGGCACACCTTTAACCGGAACGGCAAAAGAAGCGATCGGTATGGGCGCAAGATAATTGCAAAAATTCTGAAGTTCGTTCAGGGAAAGCCCATGCGCCAGATCTGCCGAGAGCAGAATGCCATCGAATTGACCCGGCTTGATCAGATCATATAACCCGTACGATTGTCCATTCCCAATGGCGATCGGCTTCCCGCCTACAAAACAAACAACGTTAACATCTACAGCACGAGCCGAGTCTAAGACGCCTGCCATAAACTCACTGCCCCAGGCGCGAGTCAATTGCGCGCTCAAAACAGCGATGGTCGTGCGTTTGCCTGAAGGTCTGCCAGAGTTTCTCAACATGGATTTTGAAATTATAAGTCAGTAATTTTGTATAAAAAATTGCAGTTTTGCAAGACTATTCCCGTATAAAAATCTGGGTCGGTTTGTTCAACCGACCCAGATCACCTTCACTTCATAAAACTATTTGATCTCGATCTGATACGAAGCCGCTTCACGGGTAAAGCGAGTGGTTCCGCTTACGACCAGATATGCTGTTTCACCCGAGCCGAGCGAGATCGGAATCTCAGCCGTCTGGTCTGGGGTAAGAGGGATCATCGTCACACTAGAATCGCCCGACTTGATGAGAGCGAGCTTGAAGGTCTGCGGAAGAATGTTCTGAACGCGCACAAAGCCTTCGGCAACCCAACCGCCATCATCCGCTTCAAAATCGGAACTGTAGCCTGCCGCTTCGACCGCGACATCATCCAGCATGAAGCCTTCGCCGTTGACCGCCGCATCGGTGACATATTCAAAACGGACAAATATCTTTTTGCCAGCATAGCTTGAAAGGTCCAGCTTCTGCTCGATCCAATCGCCAGTGACGCCGGTATAGCCCCAGCCATAAGAATTACCGCTTGGGTCGGTGCCAGTGCCATTGGGCGTGGTCAGGATCTCCCAAGTCTCGCCGTCTTCCGAGACTTCCACGTAGACATAATCCCAATCGGTTTCAATGTCGTACCAGGTGCGGAAGGACAACTCAATGGGTGTGCTCACATTTGTGAGATCAAATTCGCGCGTCAGGGTCATATTCGACTCATCGCCCTTGTTCGACCAAAAGGCGTAGTCACCCGAATAGGGGTTGGCGGGCAGCAACCCGGTCACATTTGAACCGGTGAAGTTGATCGTGAAATCTCCGGCACATTCAATGGCAATGTAGTCCACACCATATTGATGAACACTGCGAATAAATGGCTCTTGCGGGCAGGTGAAGAGAGTTTCGGTTGCAGAGGCACGCCGTGCGCCGGGATAATTGTTATAGATATAACGTCCGTCGGCGATGGATTTATCAAGCAGGAAGTTGGTCAGTGCCCAATCGAGGAAGAAATCATCTGCGGTGATCGGCTGCCCGGTGA
>JBDKJK010000491.1:0-3796 GCA_039796675.1 Chloroflexota bacterium | reverse complement strand
GTCTCGAAGACATCGACCGCGATCTGGAACTCGTCGAATGGATGGCGCATCATACCCGTCTGCTTTGTCTGACGGAAGGTGAAGATGGTGCTGTGCTGCATTGGAATGGAGATCGCAGGCGTTTTCGCCCGCCTTCTGTAGAGGAAGTGGACGCGACTGGCGCGGGTGATATTTTTACGGCGGGATTTTTTGTGCGTTTGCATGAAACGCGCGACCCATGGGAGGCGGCTCGTTTTGCGACGAATCTGGCGGCTTATTCTGTGACGCGTGCGGGGTTGAATGGAATTCCGACCCATGCAGAAATTGAACATTGCAAGATGGAGGTATTGTCTTGACGAAGATCTATACATTGGTGAATCAAAAAGGCGGGGTGGGCAAGACCACTTCGACGATCAACCTTGCGGCGTATCTGGCGAAGCTGGGGCAGCGGGTGTTGGTCGTGGACCTTGATCCACAGGCGAATGCAACATCTTGTTTGGGGGTGGATAAGATGTCGGTGGAGAATAGCACCTATGATGCCTTGCTTGGTGAAGAAGATATCGTCCCCTTTATTTTGTTAAATGAACGTTTGCAATTATCACTCCTTCCGTCCTCGCCTTCGCTGGCAGGTGCCGAAGTGGAGTTGGTGGATGAACTGGCTCGCGAGTCGCGGTTGCGTAAGGCATTGTTGAAAGTGGCGAGTCGCTACGATTATGTGCTGATCGATTGCCCGCCTTCGCTTGGGTTGTTGACCGTCAACGGGTTGATGGCGGCGATGGATGGGGTCATTGTGCCGGTGCAGTGCGAGTACCTCGCGCTTGAAGGTTTGGGTCAGTTGACGGAGACCATTGAGCGCGTGCGCTCGGCTCTATTCCCGGAACTGCGGGTGCGTGGCGTGATTCTGACGATGTTCGATAGCCGCACAAATCTTTCAACGGATGTTGTGAAGGAAGTCAGCAAGCATTTCCCGAATCAGGTTTTCAAGAGCATCGTGCCGCGCAGTATCCGTCTGGCAGAAGCGCCTTCGTATGGGCTGCCCATTTCGGAATATGCGCCCAACTCTGTCGGTGCGGAGGCGTATGAAGCGCTGGCGAAGGAATTGTTGAAGGGTGATAAGAACTGACGATTGACAACGGACGATTGACAATGGTCAATCGTCTATAGTCTATGGTCGTTGAATTTAGCGATACGGAAATTAAGGAGCAAGTATGGCTCAACGAAAAGGTCTTGGAAAAGGTTTGGATGCGCTCATTCCCGGTGGGAAGTCTTCTGCGCCGCCTGCAAGTACTGGAAGCGGGGGAGGCGGCGTACAGCAGGTTGCGGTGGAAAACATCAAGCGCAATCCGCGCCAGCCGCGCATTCATTTCAAAGAGGAAGAACTAAATGAACTGGCTGCATCGATTCGCGAACATGGGGTGATTCAACCATTGATCGTTTCGCCGAAAAATGACGGCTCATTCATCCTGATTGCGGGCGAACGACGGTTACAGGCATCGCAGCGGGCGGGCTTGAAAACTGTCCCTGTGGTGACGCGACAAGCGAACAATCAGGAATTGCTCGAGCTGGCATTGATCGAAAACGTTCAGCGTGCTGATTTGAATCCGATGGAAGAAGCTGATGCCTATCATCAACTCGCTGAAGATTTTGGTCTTTCGCATGAGATGATCGCCAAGCGGGTGGGCAAGAGCCGCGTAGCAGTGACCAACACCATGCGCCTGACCAATCTCGCGGACGCGGTCAAGCAGGCATTGGTAGACGGCAAGATCACCGAAGGTCACGCCAGAGCCTTGCTGGCGCTCTCTACTCAAAAGGCGCAGACTTCTGCGTTGCAAACCATCATTAATCTCTCGTTGAGCGTCCGTCAGGCAGAGGAATTGATCCGCAAGTTAACGGGCAATCGTCCGATCAAGGTTAAGAAGGTAATGCAAAACGCCGATGTTGCCGATGTGGAAAAACGCCTGCAGCGCAGTCTCGGCACGAAGGTGGCGCTCAAGCACGGCAAGAAGGGCGGCACCGTGACCATCTATTATTATTCCGATGAAGAGTTGGATGCGTTGTTGAAGAAGATGACGTAAGGAATTTCGTCAAATTTAGGTACAATCATCGTATGAAAACCGCTTTGCATCTCAAGCCAACAGAAATGGATGTTTACCGTCGCGCCGCTTCAATACCTAAAAAGCGTTTAGGCAGCGAATTGCGCTTACGGCGTCTTCGTGCGTGGCGTGTGGCTCGTAAGGCGGCGAAGATTCTAAAAACCGAATTTGATGCAAAGAAGGTGCTTGCATTTGGCTCTTTGTTGTATCCTTCCTTGTTCCATGCCAAATCCGACATCGATCTTGCCGTATGGGGCGTGGATGATAAAAAGTATTATCGGGCGGTCAGTGTATTACTTGATATTGATCCGACTATAAGTGTGGATTTGATTTCCATTGAAGACGCCCGCCCTGCGTTGAAGAAAGTGATCGAGGCAGAAGGTCGGGAATTATGAGCGAACGTCCGGCATTGGCGGGTAGGATTCGCGCTTCGATAGACGATGTGAATGTCTCCATTGAGCGGGCGATTCGGCTTGCAGAGAAAGGGCGGCGCAACAATGATGATGATTACTGGGATGGGGTGGCATTAAATCTGCATGGATTTTATTCCGGGGTCGAACAGATTTTCGAAGACATAGCCAGAACCATAGACGGCGCATTACCGGAAGGCGGAGATTGGCATATCAGTCTGTTAAAACAAATGACGGTCGAGATCGGGGATTTGCGCCCGGCTGTTATCAGCATGAAAACGCGCCAGTATCTCGATGAGTATCGCGGGCTTCGGCATGTGATCCGAAACGTGTATGCCTTCAATTTGCGCCCCGCGCGGCTTTCGGAATTGGTGGATAACGCGCCGAAGTGTCTTGAACACCTCACTGCTGAGCTTCTGGCGTTTGCCGAATTTTTAGATAAAACTTCCTGAGTTGAAAAGAAGGGCGGCACGGTGACCATCTATTATTATTCCGATGAAGAGTTGGATGCGTTGTTGAAGAAGATGACGTAAAATCATATTGGAAAGGAAAATGCGATGACAAAAGAATTTAATGTTGTTATCGAACGCGATGCTGAAGGTTATTACGTCGCTAGTGTTCCAGAATTACGGGGATGTCATACTCAGACGCGTTCGCTGGATGTGCTGATGGAGCGCATCCGCGAGGCAGTTGAATTGTGCCTTGAAATGGAGCAAGGCATGGATGGAAATGAATTCATCAGCGTTCAGAAGATCGCGGTGGAAGTATGATGGTGAATTTTGCGCGATTGCGAACTAGACCGTGATGACTTTATGAAGTTGCTGACGTGAACAGATGCTGATTTATTGAGTTTGGAGGATACATGAAACTCATATTGATTGCTCTTCTAACTATTATTTTTCTTTCTGCCTGTGTATCTACCCCGCAGGTGACGGTCACCCCCGAAACGACCGCCACCTTATTGCCCGCCTCTCCCACCCCTGAATTGACTTCAACCCCCGAACCGACCAGCACTCCCATAGTGGAAGCGACCTCCGAAGCGATGCAGGAGACTAATCAACTAATAGAGGCATATGGGTTAGCGGATGAAGTCGCGGAGGGAAAAATCACTGTGACTGAAGTTGATGGGGTAGTGAGCGTGACGATGAAAGTGGGAGAACCAGGTGAAGAGGTTGAAAAAGTCATCATGCGAAGTAGCGAGTTTGGGATCCAGCATGATCCAGCATTTGCTGTAGATACAATCGCCAAAAATAGCTGCGAGCCAACTGATATAAAACCTAATCCTAACAATGGACTTGTTTCGCAGGCGATTTC
>JBDKJK010000490.1:0-4075 GCA_039796675.1 Chloroflexota bacterium | reverse complement strand
GCCCTGCGTTTCAGAAAGAATTCCACTGCCGTTCCATTCATTGCAATGTGCTTCTTTGCCTCCCAATGGGCACTGAGTTATG
The DNA here is from genome assembly GCA_039796675.1 of Chloroflexota bacterium. Classification (GTDB taxonomy): domain Bacteria; phylum Chloroflexota; class Anaerolineae; order Anaerolineales; family Villigracilaceae; genus Villigracilis. The sequence continues at coordinate 3,993 of JBDKJK010000490.1, read as the reverse complement.
TATTTGAGCTCGGCAGTACAAATCTCGCCTTCAAGATCTGGGCGGTAAAACTTGGCTACATCGGCGTAATGGGCGTCCCACTTTCATGGACAGCCTTCTCACTTGCTTATTCCGGTCACTCCAACTGGCTGACCAAACGCAACATTCAACTAGCGCTCATCTTCCCTGTTCTTACGTTTATCATTATCCTAACGAACGAACTACACTACTGGTTCTTTACCAGCTTTGGCTTGATTGTTGATAAGGTATCTAAGTTGGTGCTTATCAACAATCCATTAGGGTGGTGGTTTTGGTTGCACGCAATTTACACGTACGGCGTTCTCGTCCTCGGAACCTATTTCCTGATGCGCGAATATTGGGAAAAACGAGGTGTGTATCGCTCCCAGATCATAGTCAATGTTACTGCCATCCTCTTGCCATGGATTTCAAACGGAATCGTACTTGCCGGGCTTCTGCCCATACGCGTCGACATTACCCCGGTCATGTTCTCTATTTCGATTCTGATCCTAGGGTGGGGCTTCTTTCGCTACCGCTTTCTCGACCTTCTGCCCGTGGCACACCGCGCCGTATTCGAAAGCATTTCCGACGCCGTCATCGTTCTCGATGCCAATCTACGGATCATCGAACACAACCCCGCTGCGCAAGAGTTGTTCAATTTACGCCCCAATACAGTCATCGGCAATTCCTTTCATGATGTATTTACCCCCTGGTTCCAATTAAGCGACAAAGCCCTGCAAACCCATGGCTACAACCGCGAGGTGGTTATTGAAAAAGACGGCGAACCCATGCGCTGGCTGCAACTATTTGTAAGCACTTTGCGTGGCAAAGCTGAGCAAAACGACGGGCACATTATCACCTTGCGTGATGTCACCAGCATTAAGGAAAATGAATCCGCGCTTGCCATTGCCCGCGACGAAGCCATGCAGGCAAACAGCTTCAAATCGCAGTTGCTCGCAAACGTCAGCCATGAACTTCGCACGCCGCTGGGAATTATCCTCGGCTACACCGACCTGATCGCGCGAAAATCCTATGGCGACCTCACCGAAAAACAAGTCAACATTCTTGGGCGCATCAAAGACAGCACACAATACCTCGACGGGCTCGTCTCTGAACTGCTCGACCAGGCACAACTCGACAGTGGAAAATTAAAATTATCCGAACGCCCTTTCGAACCTCGCGAAGTACTCGGCTCCATTTGTAATCAATTAAGTGTTCTGGCAGAGGCGAAGAACATCCAATTCCATTACTCCATTTCAGATGAGCTACCCGTCTCCATCGTAGGCGACAGTCAGCGATTGAAACAGATTTTTGTTAACCTCATCAGTAACGCCATAAAATTCACTGAGACGGGCGGCATCACCGTCCGGGTGAACCGAGATTCCCAAACTCAATGGAGTATGCAGGTTTCAGATACAGGACCCGGCATTCCACCCGAATCGATCGCCACTGTGTTCGAACCGTTCAAACAACTCGCAGATGCAAATAAAGCTCTGCGCAAAGGATATGGCTTGGGGCTTTCCATCACAAAACAACTGGTTTACTTGATGGGGGGCAAAATCTCTCTTGAAAGTACCGTTGGAAAAGGAACTACCTTCACCGCCACACTTCCGCTAATCATCGAAGAAACAGAGGCGCAATATGAGTAAACAACCCAATGCTATAGTTGTAGAGGATGATCTTTTCCTTTCAGAAATCTATTCAGACACATTACGCGGAATCGGCATCCAAGTGGAGACGTTGTACGATGGCGAAAGCGCAATGCAAAGGCTTAAAACCGCCACACCTGACCTCATCATTCTCGATCTCAACCTCCCGAAATATTCGGGCATTGAGATTTTCTACGAATTGCGCAAACGAGCCGAAATTTCTGACACGTGGGTGTTAATCGTAACCGCCAACCCAGCACAAGCCGCCGAACTTTCAGAGGCAGAGATCAACAGCCAAAACCTGCTTGTGCTCGCCAAACCCATCAGCGTAGACCAACTCGACCAACTCGCCCAACGGCTTGTCTTTCGAAAATGACACAGCCCTAAATTAACCGATGACAGAATCTACTCACATGCTGCGCCCACTACTGGAGCAAGCTATCACGTTTCGACTCTTACAGAGCAACGCCTCATACCAGACGTTGAACGGGTCTGTCCACGAAGGAGCATTTCGTCTTTTCAACGGATTCTACGAAGGCTATGCAAACCTTGTTTTGGATGTCTATGGTCAGACTCTCATCATCTCTGACTATTCAGAGCAGCCTGAGTCAGACCTCATCCGTGAAGTCACTGAATACGCTCGAAATGCCCTGCCATGGCTGAAAGCCGGAATTCTCAAATCTCGTCGTGGCATCACCCGGCAGGCAAAAAACGGATCCCTAATCTTTGGAGACAGCCCTGATCGCAAGATCAAAGAACATGGCATCTGGTATGCCGTCGACCTAACCTTAAACCGCGATGCGAGTTTCTACCTTGATACAAGCAACCTGCGCAAGTGGCTGATCGAAAACATCCGCGGGAAGTCTGTGCTGAACACCTTTGCGTATACGGGCAGCCTCGGGGTGGCAGCATGCGCAGGCGGAGCGACCCAAGTCATTCAGACTGACTTGAACCGGCAATTTCTAAATCTTGCAAAAGATTCCTTTACTTTGAACGGTTTTCCTATCCAGAAACAAGATTTTGTTGCACAAGATTTCTTCCCCGCCGTTGCACGCTTCAAGGCTGGCAAGCAGACCTTCGATTGTGTCATCATTGACCCGCCATTTTTCTCTTCCACCTCGCACGGCAAAGTGGACCTGCTCCATGAAAGTGAACGGCTCATCAACAAGGTGCGTCCACTGATTAACGACGGAGGAATCCTGATCACGATCAACAATGCCGTCTTCCTCAGCGGAGCCGAATACATGCAAGCCTTGGAAAGCATTTGCAAAGATGGTTACTTGAGCGTTCGAGAATTGATATCCGTTCCTGAAGATTTCATCGGGGCGAATCGGAGCGGTTTGCCTATCACCGACCCCGCACCTTTTAATCATTCCACTAAAATCGCGATTCTAGATGTAAAACGAAAATGACCGGCGAAACCAACCTTACCAAGCTTCTTCAAGAATTAAGACCTACTCGAAATGAAGGGGAGTTTGTTTTTTGCCTTGTGAATTCACTGGCAAGTGCCGTTGAACTCAACCCGCTTTGCATCTTTCAAGAAAAAGAAGAAGTGACTGTCATTTTGCCGAAAACACGGGCAGATGAAAACCTTCTGTTGTATACCGTCGTTTGTACCTGGATCACGTTGAACGTCCATTCCTCTTTAGAGGCTGTCGGCTTGACCGCCGCCGTTGCCAAAGCACTAACCGAAGAAAATATCAGCTGCAATGTGGTTGCCGCTTATTATCACGATCATATTTTTGTCCCTATCAAAGATGGAGAACGCGCAATAGATGTGTTAAAGCGCCTGAGCAATATGGGCAGGCAATAAAATTTATGGTCTCCACGACGGGGCATACCAGTCAAAATCTGTTGAAAGACCGGGGGCTTGTAAAATACTGACGCTTAAAGTTGCCAAATCAACTAAAAACAAATGACCACCAGAAGAAGAGGTCGTTTCTTCGATTAGCAGATATTTTCCTCTCGGAGAGAACAACAAACGCCCGACCGTATTGCCCTTATAAACGGACTTTAATTCACCACCTGTTCTTGGAATAATAAAGACTTCGGCACTGGCATTCCCACCCGCCAGGTTACCGTAATAATTGAATGCGATTAGGCTGGAATCTGGCGACCAGAGCATCGGGTAGATTGAACCGCCGGTGAATTGCGCGATGGTTTCGGCATTCGCGCCATCGGGCTCCATCACTTTAACAAAATGGTTTTGAGAGGTGTAGTCGTATTCATCATATGCAAAGAAACCCGCGTCTGGTGAGGCGATGAACTGCGCTTTGGTAAGCAGAGTTTCGAACATCGGGCGTGATTGTCCATTTTCAGCACGGACGAGGTAGATGTTTCCTTGAGC
>JBDKJK010000489.1:0-2953 GCA_039796675.1 Chloroflexota bacterium | reverse complement strand
AAGGCTGCCGATAATGCCCAGTCCAACTTCAAGCCCACCCACTTTGAATAATAGGACACCAAACCATATCCCGACCGTATGCCCAAAGGCAAACCCAAGGATGCTCAACCCGAAACAAAGCAACAGGCGCCAACCACTTCCACTCCTCACAGCATGGAACAAGGCTCCTATCAGGAGTGCGATCACAAGCGCAAGAAGCAGAGATGGGAGGGTCATGGAAGCGGGTGAATATGTAGATAAGCAGAAAAAGTATACAAGTAGTTAGTAGACAAGTACACAATTAGGTAAGTAAGCGGAAAGAAGAAATGTAATTCCTTGTGTACATGTCTACTTTTTACAATTTTCCTGAACGCTACGGATTCAAATGTTTGGCAAAGAAATCGGCAATGGCGTTATAGCAGGTGACGCGGTTATTGTATTTCAACACATCGTGACCTTCATCTTCAAAGACGAGCAATTCAATGGGTTTGCCGCTTGCCTTAAGTTCGCGGACCAGGTCTTCAGACTCAGCCGCCACCACACGCGGATCGTTACGTCCTTGAATGACGAGCATGGGTGCCGCCATTTTATGCAGATGGGTCTTGGGCGAGCGTTCGATCAAGTCTGCGCGTTCTTCGGGTTTATCAATATCGCCAATGGCAAGTTTGAAATACGGCTTCCACGTTTCAGGGATGCGCTCAGAGAAGGTCACCAAGTCATACGGACCGAACATATCGCAGGAGGCTTTCCATAACTCAGGGTGTAGACCCGCTTGCATGAGGGTCATGTAACCGCCATAAGATCGTCCGACCACGGCGGCGCGGTTCACATCGAGGCGTTTGTCGTTTGGCAAGACCTTTGTCATCGCGTGGACGTGGTCAAGGCGGTCCTGACCGCCCCAGTCTTTGTCAACACGTTTTGTATATGAAAGTCCATATCCCGTGGAGCCACGTACGTTCGGGACGAAGAAGGCAAATCCGCGCAGGGTGAGGAATTGAATGAGCGGCATCGAGAACCAGGCGAAGTTCGGGCGCTCCTGTCCATGCGGACCGCCGTGGATGTAACACACCACCGGTCGCGGACCTTTGAATCCGAGCCCTTTGGCGGGGAGATAAAGCCGGGCGGAAACACGCAAACCATCATGGGAGGTGAAAGAGGCGTCTTCCCCTTTGGAGAGCAACGCATCTGGGATTCCCAAAATCTTCTCGTTGGTGTGCAGGTACAAATCCGCGCGCTTCTTGCCTTCAATGGAATAGATCTGCGTCGGCGAGATGGCGGTACAAAGCGAGAAGGTGTACATATCCTCAACTTTGTCATAATCCAAATGTTCAAGCGTGCCGCCATCAAACGGTTCCTGACCGATCAAGACATGCTTCACTTTCAGTTCAAGCTTTTCTTCATTGAAGGCGCATTCATACACCCATGTACAACCATCAATATTGTATTGAAGAATATACAGGTCATCATGAATATGCGCGAGCCCTTCCATTTCGCCGATGCCTTTATGAACCAAACCTTTCACTGCAATCGTCTTTATCACACCGGGCTTCTTCAAAGCAATATAACCAGGGCTATAGGTATCATCAAAAACCGAGCTGCTGACTACAACCCCTTTCCCCGTAGGCGAAAAGACCGAACTCCACAAGCCATTCAATGGAACGTCTTCACCTTCGGCTCGGTCTTCTAATAATTTGCCATATAACGTTTCTATTTTGCCTTTGTTCCATACACACAAAACACCATCCCCCACAGAATAGCCTGTTCCCAACAACAACTTGTTATGGTCTCGCGAAAAATCACCAACCCCAAAGCCAAATTCACTTTCAGCGATCAAAGTCAATTCGCCAGTCTTCAAATTGCCGCGATACAACTCGTTCCACGGCTTGTCGCGTCGCTCTGCACCAAGATAGACAATGCCCTTCGCACGGTCACACTCGCCCAGATGCACACGATAATCTTTGAAGAAATTATCAAACGCCGGTTCAGGGAAACCACCCTCCAATGAAAGCAACATCGGCTGATAATTTTCATCGCCGTTGTTATCGATCATCACCAAGATCGTGTCTAATTCTGGAAAGGCATAGAACGAATGCCCGCCGATCAACTCGGGGTTTTGCAAAGCGATGTTTGGCGGAAGCAACGGCTCAGGCACGCTGCCACCATGAACCATGGCATACAAACTCAAGTGCCCTGAAAGGTTGCTCAAAAAATAAACCCGTTCGTCGGCATATTGCGGCGCAACAAACAACCGCGCAGACATCAAAGACTCAATTCGATAGGTCATGTGATTCTCCTTTTATAAACGACCGCTGACGATGGACGACAAACGGCGGTCAGTGATTGAAACAAATGAACAACAACTATCAACTTCAAGTAAAACACAAATCCATTGCCACATACCAATCTGGCTACACGCAAAATCTTTTATTGGATAATCCCACCACCGAGCATCTTCTCCCCTACATAAAATACCGCCGCTTGACCCTTCGTCGCATCTCGCACAGGCGCATCAAACGTGACCTTTGCCTGATTCCCCTCCATGGGTTGAACCAACGCCGGAACCTCTTTCGCCGTATAACGGATCTTCACATCCGCACGGAATGGCTCTGCAGGCACTTCTCCACTCACCCAGTTGACATCACGTGCTGTCAATTCAGTCGTACCCATTTGCTCTTGTGTGCCGACGATCAAAGCATTGTTTTTGGCATTCTTTGTAATCACGTACAATGGAACCGGCGAAGCCACGCCCAATCCCTTGCGCTGACCAATCGTGTAATTCGCCAATCCGTTATGCTCGCCGATCACTTTTCCATCTGGTGTTTCTATACTGCCAGGTTGTAATATTTCCGGCAGGTTGCGTTGCAAAAAGTTGCGATAATCTTCCCCTGCCAAAAAACACAAGTCTTGTGAGTCTTTGCGAGAAGCTGTTGGCAGACCAAAGCGCTCTGCAATTGCCCGAATCTCCGGCTTGGGG
>JBDKJK010000488.1:0-5479 GCA_039796675.1 Chloroflexota bacterium | reverse complement strand
CCGTCATCATCGGCGCGGAGCTGGTGAGTCTTTCGGCATTGATGTCGTTGATGGGAGCAAGCATAAAATGCGAAATGATGGTCACAGAAGAAACCAGTCATCAGATCGAATTTCCGTATGTAGTAATGAAATGGGCGTTAGCTGATATTATTTCAAGAACACCAATTGTTACGAATACTCGAATATCGAATATCTTCGGTCAAAAACGAGTGGAAAGCATTGAACTCACCCACAAGAATGGAAACAAACAACTCGTGGAATGTGACACGGTCATTTTTACCGGAAACTGGATACCCGAACATGAATTGGCACGTATGGGCGGGCTGGAGATCAACCCGGTTACAAAAGGTCCGGTCATCGATAAAGATTTCAAGTCTTCAGTGGATGGCATTTATGTGGCGGGAAATCTGTTGCGTGGTGTGGAGACGGCAGACCGTTGTGCGTTGGAAGGTCAACGAGCAGCGCGGGCGATGGCAAAATATTTGAAATAAGGAGATTGCTTCGGCGGAAAAGCGTCCGCCTCGCAATGACGAATGTAGAAAATGGCAGACGAATTATTAGACATTGTGAACGACAATGATGAAGTAACCGGGCAGGCAATGCGTTCGGTCGTGCACCAGCAGGGATTGCAACACCGTGGAGTGCATGTTTTTCTATTTAATGAGCAGGGTGAAATGCTGGTTCAACAACGCAGTGCAGACCGTGCCAACTCCCCTTCGTTATGGGATTGCTCGGTGTCGGAGCATGTGAAGGCGGGGGAAAGTTATCTAGAGGCGGCGATGCGTGGGTTGAAAGAAGAGATGGGTGTGGGAGGTATAAAAATTTCGTTGCGCGGAAAAATCCAAATGGAATATGGAGTTAACGACAACGAGATCAGCGAAATCTATGAAGGCAACTTAAACGGGAAGCAAGTGAATTTTGACCCTGAGGAGATTGCCGAGGTCAAATTCATGAGTCTTGATGATATTAAGGTTGGCATTACTCAAACCCCCGAACTCTATTGTTATTGGTTCATTCAATTAATGAACTGGTATTTTGGTCATCCAGCGCGGTTGAATGTGATCTGATCAGTCCGCTTTAGCGGGCTTGGTAGGAATAGCACGGGGGTTCAGTCCCGTGCGGGTTGCGGCGTGAGGAAGAGTCAATGGACAGAATCAAGCCCAATGCTAGAAAGAAGCGGGGTGTCATCCGGCATACAACCTTTTAGAAAACCGGGCGTATATCCTCTTTGGAACTATTTCAAAGGAGCAATACATGAAAACCATACATAGATTTTTGGCAGTATGTACCCTTGCCGCAATGCTTGCATTAACGTTCGCCACCCCTGCCATGGCATTCGACGGGCGCACAGGCGATGTGATCGTAATTGAAGCCGATGAGGTTATTGAAGACGATGTATACGTGAGTGCGGGAGAATTCACTCTCGAGGGGACGGTAAAAGGGGATCTGATCGTAGTCGGTGAGTTGATCGTCATCAAAGGCACGGTGGAAGGCGACTTGATCGCCGCGGGAAACACCATTGTGATCGAAGGAACCGTCACAGACGATGCCCGCATTGCAGGGGCTGCCCTTCAACTTGGCGATAAAGCACTCATCGGCGGTGACTTGATCTCGGCGGGTGCCAGCCTCGAAGCAAAACGTGGCAGTACTGTGCAAGGAGATACTCTCTTTGGCGGCGCGCAAGCTTTACTGGCGGGGTCTATGGAGAAGGATCTTTTGATCGGCACAGGCGCATTGGAATTGCGCGGCGAAGTTGCTGGCGATGTGACCGCTGAAGTTGGCGAGGCACAAGATGCTGGTCCGGGTCCATCTACTTATATCTCTGAAACCAAAGTTGCCATTCCGAACATCAACCCTGGGTTGACACTGGATGAAGGTGCAAAGGTCAAAGGCAGTTTCACCTATACCCAAACTGTGGATGTTGATATTCCGGCTGGGGTTGTGGATGGAAAGATCACGCGCAATGAACCCGTTGTGGATGCAGATGTTGAAATCGCCCCCCCCACCCCGGCTGAGCGCGCTGCAAACTGGACCTTTGACCTGCTACGCGGCATTGTAACGCTTGCCATCTTTGGGCTTCTGCTCGTTTGGCTGGCACCGACTTTCTTAAAAGGGGTATCAGGTAAACTGCAGACCCAGCCGCTGCCTAGTTTGGGTTGGGGTGTGGTTGCCTATGCTTCCTTCTTCTTTACGCTCTTGCTGATCGTGATCGTGATGATCGTTGGAGGCATCTTCTTTGGAGTTCTATCTCTCGGCAGTGTCACCGGTACGATCATCTGGGTTGGCATCCTTGCCCTCTTCGCACTGATCGTTGGATTCGTTCTCTTCACGGGCTTTGGTTCACAGATCCTTTTGGCATGGCTGGGCGGCAAGTGGATCCTCGGTCGCTTCAACCCAACATTGGCGGAGCACAAGGTCTGGCCGCTATTGCTGGGCGTGGTAGTGGTTGGCGTTCTGGTAAACCTGCCTATCATTGGTTGGCTGATCGGCTTCCTGATCATGTTCTTTGGCTTGGGCGCGCTCTGGCTATGGGGACGTGAACGGATGCAAAAACCGGTGGAAGTCATTACACAATAAGTAAATGCAATCAAAAAAAGTCGACAGGTTTTCCTGTCGACTTTTTTGTTGGAAGACGAACACAAGACCATGTTGAAATCCATCTAAATGGACGGACACACTCCTGCGGACGTCGAATTCCTAAAGCAATTATGGGCAATCTTTGAAATACGTTACGAGACGTTCGATCTTCTGGGTGCGGTCTACTGCTGCACCGCCCTTGTTGATGCCGATGAATTGGAAGTCGATCCATGCACTCTCTAAGCCACGGAAGTTGGGGTTGATATCCAAGGCTTTGAAGGTAGTATAGAAGGTCCCATTGTTATCGGTGCCAAGGTTGCCAACCAGCAGCCACTCAGAGGGATACAATCCGCTGGGGGCATCGATGATGCGGTAATACATTTCAACGCGGGTGATCTCGGGCAAAGCCGCTTTCATACTGATCTCCATTTCACGCGGGAAACAATTCAAGGTCAGTTTGTCGGTATTGAAAGTGATGTTGGTGAAAACACCCTTTCCAAGAACATTATCGACATTGACGGGAACCAGACCTGAAGCATCTGTCGGCGCAACAACGGCGGCTTGCTGTTGAGCAGTTGCCGTAGGCTCGGCAGTATTGGTAGGAGCCGTAGTGGGCGTTTCGGTAGGGATCGGCGTATTGGTTGGTCCCTGTGTGGGAAGAGGGATGGCGGTTGGCGGAGCGGCTTCTGTGGTTGCGATCACCACCACAGTCTGCACGATCGGCGTTGGCGCTTCCTGTTGCGCGGGTTGTAGTGTTCCGCACCCGGTCAACAACAAAGCTAGGATGATTGGTAGTGCTTTTTTCATATCTCACTCCTGTGTGAATTTATTCCATTCTAGCCAGAGCACATCTCGGCAAACAGACCCCCTAGGGGCTATTTTGGCACGGTTTCGTTTTCAATTCTGCAAAGAACGAGAAAAAGCCTCACCACAAAGTACACAAAGGAGGGAAAAGGCGTCAATCAGGCAGGCGTTCTCCTTTGTGATCTTTGTGTACTTCGTGGTTGAAATGGTTTTCCCATTAAGAAGGTAGAACCAATTTCGTTCTCCAGCCACCTCTAAACAGATAATTCTTATCAGGTATAATCGGCGACATGCTAACACCAGAACAGATCGAAGCCAAACTAGAGAGAATTCTTTTAAAGGTTGAACGACCCGGGCGGTATGTTGGAGGAGAACTCAACTCCACCGTCAAAAATTGGGAGGCGGCAAAAACCCGTGTCGCGTTCATCTTCCCCGATATTTATGATATCGGCGTATCCAACGTCGGCTTGAAAATTTTGTATGATCAGGTCAATCAACGAGAGGATGCACTTGCCGAGCGCGCCTACTCACCCTGGTTCGATATGGAAGCGCTCATGCGTGAGCATGAGATTCCGCTTTACACGCTCGAATCAAAACGACCTTTAGCCTGTTTCGACCTCATCGGCTTTACCCTCCCCTACGAGACTCTCTACACCAACGCCCTCAACATCCTCGATTTGGCAGGCATCCCGGTCCGCACCGTGGAGCGTGACGACTCACATCCTATCATCATCGCAGGCGGGCATTCCGCCACCAATCCCGAGCCTATGCATGCCTTTATCGACGCGTTCGCCATTGGCGAAGGTGAAGAAGTCATTCACGACATCATTGACTCATTGCAAAAGACGAAAGGCGCGCCGCGCGAAGAGAGATTGCTGGCATTGGCAAAAATCTCCGGCGTCTATGTGCCGCGTTTCTACGAAACCACTTACATGGACGATGGCACGGTTGCCGTCACCGAGCCGACTCAGCCCGATGTGCCAAAACTCGTCAACAAACGCATCGTGGCAAAACTGCCACCACCACCTACCAAGTTCATCGTGCCGAACATCGATGTTGTACATAACCGCGTCTCGGTTGAGATCATGCGTGGATGCACCCGCGGCTGTCGCTTCTGCCAGGCAGGTATGATCACCCGCCCGGTCCGCGAACGAAGCGTGGAAGAGGTAGTGGATGTTGCCGATGCAGCCATCCGCGCAACCGGGTTCGAAGAACTCGCACTCATGTCTCTCTCTTCTTCTGATTACACTTACATCAAAGATTTGGTCGATGCCATCAGCAAGCGTTTTGAAGGTCGTAAGCTGACCGTCTCGCTGCCTTCTTTGCGCATTGAGTCTGTCTCAGTAGACTTGATGGAAAAGCTCAAACAGCACCGCTCGGGCGGGTTCACGCTCGCGCCTGAAGCCGCCAGCGAACGGATGCGCCGCATCATCAATAAATTCATCCCTGATGAAGACATCATCAAAACCACGAATGAAATTTACAGCCGCGGCTGGACGACCATCAAACTGTACTTCATGATCGGTCACCCCAGTGAAACGCTGGAAGATGTGCAAGCCATTGCAGACTTGTGCAAGCGCGTCATTGCCGAAGGGCGCAAGGTGGCAGGTTGGAAGGTAAAACTCAATGCAGGCGTGAGCACTTTTGTGCCCAAACCGCAGACTCCCTTCCAATGGGTTTCGTGCGATACACGTGACAACATCCTTGAAAAACAGGCATTGCTCAAACGCCAGTTGATGAAGGATAAAAATATCAAACTAAGCTGGACGAAGCCCGACGACACCCTCGTGGAAGCATGGCTCTCACGCGGTGACCGCCGCATGGCAGAAGTAATCTACAGTGCCTGGCAGAAGGGTGCAAAGTTCGATGCCTGGGAAGAAGGACGCAAATTCAATAGCTGGATGGACGCCTTCAATGAACTCGGCATGGACCCTGCGTTCTACACCCACCGCCAGCGCCGCACTGATGAAGTTTTCCCGTGGGAGCATATCACGGCGGCTGTGCGCAAGAATTTCCTTTTCCAAGATTTCCGCATGTCGCTCGAAGGACAGATCCGCGTGGACTGCCGCTTGAACTGTTTCGCCTGCGGCATCCTGCC
>JBDKJK010000487.1:0-3367 GCA_039796675.1 Chloroflexota bacterium | reverse complement strand
CCTTTTGCGCTTCCAACTCGCGAATGGTCTGCTCGGCAACTTCTTTTTGCTCAGGCGTATGATAGTAAATGCCCGAACGATATTGCGTGCCTACATCCGCGCCCTGGCGATTGAGCGTGGTTGGGTCGTGGATTACGAAGAAAATATTCAGCAAGTCATGAAAAGTAATGACAGAAGGATCAAACTTGATCTGCACCACCTCGGCATGACCCGTATCACCATTGCACACCGCACGATAACTCGGGTTGGCAACATGCCCATTGGAATAACCAGAATCGACAGAGAGCACACCTTTCACTTCATCATAAACAGCTTCCAAACACCAGAAACATCCCCCCGCCAGCGTAACGGTTTCAACATTTGTACTCATAATAAATTCTCCTTCTTGCCCTGCATCGGCAGGGTCATTTCACTTTCTGATTAAACAAAGCCAGATACTCGCCATAGCCTTCTTTTTCCAGATCTTCCACTGGAATAAAACGCAATGCAGCCGAGTTTATGCAATAGCGTAACCCGGTTGGTGCAGGGCCATCTTCAAAGACATGCCCTAAATGCGAATCACCGTGTTTCGAGCGGACTTCGGTTCTCACCATAAAGAATTTCGTGTCAGTATGCTCAGTGATATTTTCTGAGGTCAGCGGTTGTGTAAAACTGGGCCAGCCACAACCCGAGTCAAATTTTTCGAGGGAACTAAAGAGAGGTTCGCCTGAAACAATATCCACATAAATGCCAGCCTGTTTATGATCCCAAAATTCATTCTGGAATGGCGGCTCTGTGCCTGCATGTTGGGTAATTTCATATTGTCTGGGCGTCAGCCGCTGACTCAATTCCTGATCTGACGGTTTGAGATACGTTTTCATTTTAGTCTCCTTCACTCTGTTGGGCTTCAACACTACTTTGACGACGCGTCTAACAGAAATTACCTTAAGAGAGCATTATAGTTAAATCAAAAGTCCGCCTCACCAGCGGACTTCTCACGGCTCTTTCCAAGACTTGGGCTGGATACATCACCCAAACGTTTATCTCGTCCCAGACACGGTGATCAACCCGCTGGTGACTTTGAGACTCACCAATTGCAACCCAGACGCATTCTTCGCAATGGCATCACCCAGCGACTGATTCAACCAGGCTTCCATTTGAGAAACGAACACGCCGGGAATGACCTGCTGACCGATCTGCATCGACTCGATCTTGAAGAACGGATATTTATTCGCGCCAACCATGATCTCACCCACGATCAATGCAGATGTAGACTCTTCACTACCATTCACCATACCCCAGATCTGCACCTTGCCATCACGCAAGTACACTTGAATCTCGTTCAGGGGCAGATCGGGGTTGTTCTTCAACTCCATGGCGACCCACGATGTTAACTGCTGCTCGGTGATGGTGACCGTGGTCATCGTGCCGGGTTGGGGCAGGTTATTCTCCAATATAGACTTGGCTTCCAGCCCTGCCGAGTCAGAGGTCAATATCTTATTGCCCGGGCGTTCAGGGGCACCATCCATTCCATTCTGGGCATTTTCCACGGCAAAGCCAAGCAGGGCATCTAACAGCGGAGCATATTGGGGATATTCCTTACTGACTTCGGCTCGCGTCTGCGGAGCAATATCTTCTGACAGCGAAGAATCGCTTATAGGGGTAGAAGTAGCAATGGCAAGAACTTTGGCAACTTGCGAGTCAGGGTTATTCCGCGCAATGACGTATGTGCTGGTACCAAACAATAACACAGCAACAACTGCAATAAGTGCTCCACGCATAACATTTCGAAATGCATTATTTTGTGGTTGTTGTTTTTTAATTTGCTTTGGGAGCGGTAATGTAGGGTTGATAGAAGCCCGCACACGGACAAGTGCCAGTTTGGCTTCTTCGTTCTTGGGGTTGATCTTGAGTACTCGCTCGAAACACTCAACCTTGCGCTCTTTTTCTTCCACCACACGCGCAAGCAACATCCAAGCGGATTCGTCATTGGGGTAGGCGTCCAGCAATTCAGCGAGATATTTTTTCGCCAGATCGCGGTTCCCACGCTGGAAGGTGTAATCGGCTTGTTTGAAAAGTTCTTGTTTGTTCATATTGAACGTAGGGGCGCGGTCATCGCGCCCCTACATGTACGATTTATAAACTCGGCTCGGCAACCGGCTCGGAAACTTTTTCGAGCGCGATCTCACCGTCATCATCCACCTTCACGGTGACGTTGTCGCCGTCGACAAATTCGCCGGAAAGCAGTTTGTCGGATAGTGGGTCTTCCACTTTCATTTGAATCACACGGCGTAACGGACGTGCACCAAACTCTGAATCGTAGCCTTGCTCTGCCAGCAGAGATAAAGCCTCTTCAATGGCAACCAAGCTCAGGTCGTGGTCTTTGAGGCGGTCGGCAACCTTATCCAACTCGAGGCGCACGATCTTGCCAATATCCTCTTTATTGAGTGCGCGGAAGATGACCACGGCATCTACGCGATTGATGAATTCGGGACGGAAGGCGCGCTTGAGCGATTCGCTCAACTTCTTGCGCATATCTTCGTAAGATAACTTCTCTTCAGTGACTTCATCACGTTTGAGGGCGAAGCCGAGATTCGACTGACGCTTGATCACGTCCGCACCGATGTTGGAGGTCATGACGATGATGGCATTGCGGAAATCAACCTTGTGTCCCTTCGCATCGCTGAGCTGACCTTCTTCCATAATCTGCAACAGCATGTTGTGGACTTCGGGGTGAGCCTTCTCGATTTCATCGAAGACGACAATGGAATACGGGCGGCGGCGTAGCGCTTCGGTAAGCTGACCTGCATCTTCATAGCCGACGTATCCGGGAGGGGCGCCGACCAAACGAGAAGCGGTGTGGCGTTCCATGAACTCAGACATATCGAGCTGTACGGCGGCATCTTCACTGCCGAACATGAACTTGGCGAGAGCTTTGGTCAATTCGGTTTTGCCAACGCCGGTGGGTCCAAGGAACATGAAAGAACCGATCGGGCGTTTGGGATTCTTCAAACCAGCACGGGCGCGGCGCACCGCACGAGAGATGGCGATGATGGCATCTTCCTGCCCAACGATGGCTTTGCGCAGTTCATCTTCCATCTTGAGCAGGCGTTGTGATTCGGCTTCAGTGAGCTGCATCAGTGGAACACCCGTCCACATGGAGACGACTTCGGCGATATCTTCTGCGGTCACGACCGGGCTATTGGCGCGGTCCCAACCGGTGCGCAGACGTTCAATTTGCGCCGAGAGGTCGGTTTCGCGTTCTTCCCATTCGCGCACATCTTCGGTGTTACCTTCTTCGTTGGCAAGCGAGCGGTTCTGACGTGCATGGCGTAGCTGACTGAACAGGTCTTTGGCTTGCTTCGCGGCAGGGCTTTTGTACATGCGC
>JBDKJK010000486.1:0-6312 GCA_039796675.1 Chloroflexota bacterium | reverse complement strand
TCTTTATGGGAGCAGGATTTTAGCGAGATTAAACGGCTTTTTGAAGGCTTGCATGCACAAGGTGTCAAATCGCTGGATGCTCATCTTCTCATGCACCCTGAATTTATCGATTTGTGCATGTCTCAGATTCGTGTGTTGGATGTAAATCTTCAGACGGTTGCCATGCTTAAGGCAGATTCAAAGGCGCATCTGATTTCCAATCTCGACCGTGTTTTTCGTGATGGAATGCGACATCATATGCGCGATGAGTTGCGCGCTTTGTGGAACGGTGAAGTGAAATGGTCGGGAGAGGGAGTCAACTATACGTTAAGTGGTGAGCCGCTGGATATCATCCTTCATTGGCGTATTCTGCCCGAATATGAAAAAAATTGGGAGCGTGTGCTTGTCACCATCGAAGATATTACGGCGCGCAGACAAGCGGAGAGACGACTTGTGAAACTGTTCGAGGGCTCGCCAATCTCGCTTTGGGAGGAGGATTACAGCGCGATCAAGAACTACTTTGATGCTCTTCGAGCGGAGGGTGTGACAGATTTTCAAAAGTACTTAGAGGATCATCCCGAAGCCGCTTTGCATTGTGCCGGGTTGATTAAGGTTTTGAATGTGAACCAACGTACGCTTGAATTGTTTGGGGCGGCATCAAAAGAACATTTACTATCGAATTTAAACCGGGTCTTTCGTGATGAAATGGGGTCTCATTTTTCGCGGGAATTAATCGACCTTTGGAACGGCAACCTTGAATATGAACGTGAGGGCGTTAATTACTCACTAAATGGCGACCCAATTAACATTCTGCTGAATTTTAGGATCATGCCTGGGCATGAACAAACTTTTGATTGGGCTTTGGTTTCGATTCAAGATATTACAACGCGTAAAAAAGCCGAGGACTATCTTCAATACCTTGGCACCCATGATGTGATGACCGGGCTGTATAACCGTACATATTTTGAAGAGACTATACATAAACTACAATATAACCGCACGTCTCCGGTCAGTATTGTTATTCTGGATCTGAATTATCTCAAACGCACCAATGATACTTTCGGGCACCAGGCAGGCGATAAGTTGATTCGCCGGGTGGCGGAAGTATTGAATGCCGCTTTAAATAATAGCGACTCAAGTTGTATTGCCGCACGGATCGGCGGAGATGAATTTGCCGTCGTTTTATCTGGCAAAGATGAAGCAGAAACTGCTGAATTTCTAAAACAGATTCAGGCTTTGGTCGAAATCAATAACAAGTATTATCGTGAGCCTGCTTTAAGTGTTTCGTTTGGCGGTGCAACCAGCAAGCCAGGCATCCATCTTGAAAAAGTGATTCAACTGGCAGATGATGCCATGTATAAAAGCAAGGCAGATCATCACCATCGCCGTAAGGATGATTGACGCTTTATCTCTTTCCTAGCAACGCCAACAATCCAAAGACAACGATCGCTATACCTGAAATGCGATTGATCCAAGCCATGTGGACGTGGGTCAGACTCTCTCGTACGATTCCTACTCCCAAACTTAAACTCAGCCACCAGGCGGCCGAACCTGCAAAGACTCCAGCTACGATCATGAACGGATTGCCCATCTCTTCGCCTAATATGGTTCCAGCAAAGATGGCAGCGAAAGAGAGAATGGTCATCGGGTTGGTGATGGTCAGAAAGAAGGTGGTTGTGTACATGCTCAACAAATTGCCTTGCTCTGCCTGGGCAGGTTTGTCGGATGGCTTTTCAAGAAAAGTTTTACTTCCCAGGTAGAGCAGAAATGCTCCACCAAGGATGCGTAGCCAGGCGGCATTTTCGACCAGCAAACCTGTGATGGCAGTCAGACCAAATGCGGCAATCGCACCATAAACCATGTCTGCACTGGCAGCGCCCAAGCCAGAAACGAAACCCGCGGCTTTGCCATTGGTCAATGTTCTGCGAATGCAAAGTACTCCGATCGGTCCAACCGGAGCCGCGATCGAAATACCAATGATGAATGCACGAAGGAAAAGCATAGGCACCTGCAATCAAGCGAATGAAAAAGGGCAGCCATCTTGTGATGACTGCCCTTTGATGTATGAGCTGTTTACGCGCTCGCCCCGCGACCGAACCAAGTCGTCCATTCGCGTTTTTCCCAGAGCACAAGAATGGGTGCGGCAACGAAAATGGAGGAGTAGGTTCCGCTCAAGAGACCTACAAGCAAAATGATGGCGAATTCTCGCAGTGTGATGCCACCGAACATGGCAAGAGCAAGCAACAGGAATTCAACCGTCATCAACTGTGTGTTAATGGACCGTTGAAGGGTCTGCACAATAGAATGATTGACAAGCGTTTCATATTCAACACGGCGCAGAATAGTTGAGTTTTCTCGGATGCGGTCAAATACTACGATCGTATCTTGCATTGAAAAGCCGATCACGGTCAGAAGTGCGGTGAGAAAAAGAGAGTCGATCTCCCAGCTGAAGAAGTATGCGCCGATGCCAGTAATGCTGAGGATAATGGCAATATCGTGGATCATGGCGAGGATGGCACAAACCCCATAGCGGAAGGCATTGGGCACTTTGCGAAAAGACCAAATGATGAAGAGAACCACCAACAGGGAGGAAACCGCAACGGCAATGGCTGCACGTTGCGTGACCTGTGCCCCAATGCTCGGACCTACGCTATCGAACTTTAGAACGGCAACTTCAGAGCCAGACGCTTCTCGCAAGGCATTTAAGACAACATCGCGAGACTCATTCGTCAAAAATGAGGAACGGATGATCAGCGAACCGTTTTCTGTGGCTGTTACCTGCGCATCGTTGATCTGTGCAGCATCGTAAATTGAAAGGATGGCGTCAGTTTCTGGGGTCTTTCCTTCTTCAAAACTTACTTCGAAGAGTGTGCCGCCAGTAAAATCGATGGATAGGGGCAGTCCTTTAATGCCAAGCAAAACGAGCCCGGGTACGATCAAGATCAGGGAAAGAGCAAAAAAGATGTATCGTTTACCAAGAATATTCATAAATTGTATCCTTGAAGCTTTCTATTAAAGACCAAACCACGCGTCAAGATTTTTAGGCTTGAAGGCGTTGATAAAGATCACCAACAATGTGCGCGTGATGTAAATAGCAGTGAAGAGTGAGATCATCACGCCAAGTGCAAGGGTCAACGAAAAGCCCTTCACAATGGTTGCGCCAAAAGAGGAGCCGAACCAGAATAAGATGATAGCCGTGATAATCGCCGAGAGGTTCGAGTCGCGGATTGATGACCAGGCACGCGTCCAACCCAGGTCGAGTGCCTGAACGATACTGCGTCCGCTGCGGAGCTCTTCCTTGATGCGTTCAAAGATCAGGATGTTCGCATCCAGTGCCGAACCGGTACTGAGTAGGAAGCCTGCAATCGCCGGAAGAGTAAGTGTAAAGTGGAACCATTTGAAAATAGCGAATGCAATCGCCGCATAGGTCAAGATCGAAAGGACAGCCGCCAACCCAGGCATGCGGTAATAAAGGATCATGAACATTGCCACAATCGCCATACCGATTAAACCTGCTATGAGACTCTTATTCAATGAGTCTGCGCCGAGAGTAGGACCAATAATGCGGGTTTCTACAACTTTCAGCGGAACCGGCAATGAACCGTAGCGAAGCTGAACAGCAAAGGAGTTGGCGCTTTCGGCAGTGAAATTACCACTGATCGAGCCTTGTCCACTTGTGATCGGGTCATTGATAATAGGAGCAGAGATAACCTGCTTATCGAGAAGAATGGTTAGGAACTTGCCTGCATTTGCCGATGTGTGCTCGGCGAAGATTTTTGCCCCTTCAGACTTCAAGGTAAAGTTGATGACGTAATTAGTACCAAGCTGATCGGTGCCGACAGTGATCGAATCCAATTCTGCGCCGGTCATAATGGTGTGATACATGACCTCGCCGCTTTCGGGCAGGGTTACCGGTTCACCCGTGGGGCTGTAGTCGGTGAAAAGGGTTGCCCCATCTTCAGGGTTGAAATCACCCGTATCTACGAATTCCAGCAAGCCGGTTTGCTGGATGATCGCCAGCACAGACTCAGTATCTGCCAAGCCGGGGAATTCCCCAACAATGCGGCGGTCGCCTGCGAGCTGAATGAGATTTTCATTCACGCCCAGGGCATCGGTACGCTGTTGCACGATACTGCGGGCAAGCTCCATAGACTCGCTATCGATCTGTTGGTCGGCAGGAATGTCGGCTTCAAGCAACACTTGCAAGCCGCCTTGCAGGTCGAGCCCGAGCCTTGGCTCAATGTTCTGAAGAAAAAGGGGTTCATTGCTCAAAGGGTTGATGATCTTGATCTCATCGCTTAGGTCGACCCACAAAGCGAGTGCAATGATCATCACAATGAGAATGATGCGATTGGTTAAGTTACGGATCATACAGTCAATGTCTCCATCCACGAAAATGTGGCGCTTTTTGCGCCACGCGGACGACATTATACTCCCGTTGTTTGATTTTTGGAGGGAAGGAATCGGCTCAGGGCTTGAGAAAGGCTTGGTTTGGCAACCCAAGCTTTGGTCCACGCCTGAAACGGGGCAAGACTTGGGGTTAGATTTGGCTTTTTAGGGAGGCTAGGGCTTGGGCGAGGACTCCGTCTTGGCTCAGCGTGTTCGTATCGATGACGATGTCGGCATGTTCGCGTGCATGGCTCAGGCGGCGAAGTTGTTCTTCGTGGTCTGCGGGTAGCCAATTTAGGTTGCGGCGTGTTGTGGAGTTTTCGAACGAGCATTCGAGAAAGATTAAGATATCTGGCTTGGAAATAATCTTCCACATTTGTTTGGCGAAGGAATGTTCCTGCGCAATGTGACGGCCACGATAGCCATGCTTTTCGAGCCCGGCGATCAATGTCGATTTCCCCGCGCCACACGGACCGACAACACCAATTAGAGGAGAGGCGGGGTCACTGTCCATTTTCGTGAAGGATGCGGTTCAACTGGTCGGGTCCGCCGAGGATGGCGAGAACGTCACCGGGTTGGATGCGGGTATTATCGGTGGGGTGCATTTCTGATTCGCCATTGCGGCGGTGCAGAACGATATTGAGGTGATAGGTATCTTCCACATAGCCGACGGTTTTCGTTGCGAAAGGTGCTTCTTTGGCAATGGTCAGCCTTGCCAAACTAAGAAGCTGACCTTCGACCGAGATCGGGTTGGTCACATCCACTCCGGCTGCAGCGGCGGCGAAGACAGGAGCTGCCATTTCTGTGGCGCTTAAAGCAATGAAGCCAAATTGTTCCTGTAGAGCGTGAGCAAAGTCATCGTCAAAAATACGGACGACGATCTGGATCTTTGGGTTGAGCGTACGGGCTTTGAGCGCGATCTGTAAATTCATGGCATCGTTTTGACTTGCCATGATAATGGCACGCGCTTTTTTGATGTTTGCGCCTTCAAGAATGGACGGGCGTGTGGCGTCATCGTGAATCACGGGGATGCCCATATTTTTTACAGCGGTAACCGTGTCGGCATCGGCATTGAATTCGATCACTGCCAGGGTTTCGCCCATTTCGTGCAGTTTGAGCGCTATGCGGTAACCGAGGTGCCCCAGCCCGACGAGGATGATGTGGTTGCTAAGTGTGGAAGCGACTGCCATTTCCCATTCCTTGTTTCTTGATTTTCGATTGAAGAACAGACTTCCAAAATCTGCCAACCCTTGCGCCAGAAAGATCAGCCCAATGATCGGCATGACAAAATGA
Organism: Chloroflexota bacterium; assembly: GCA_039796675.1. Classification (GTDB taxonomy): domain Bacteria; phylum Chloroflexota; class Anaerolineae; order Anaerolineales; family Villigracilaceae; genus Villigracilis. Next base: position 651 of record JBDKJK010000486.1, on the reverse strand, counting down.
AATAATTGCAGAGCGATATGGGTGGGGAAGTCACGATTGGGTGGTTGCAAAAAGGTGACGGTTAGCACGATATAAATGGCTTCCATCAAACTGCCAACCGGCTCATTTACCTGACTTGACAGATATTCATATAAAATTCCGCCGCCCAAAATGGCAAATGCGAACCAGAAGAGTGGGGTGCGAAACTCGCGCAATAGAATTCCGGTATCGCGAATCGATGCCTGAATATGGCGCCAGCGATGTTTGTCTATTCCAAAGGTTTTAGGCATGGATCGGGAGCCGAACGGTCATGCGCCGCACTTCATCACCTGTGCGCGGAGAAACGCGCAATACCAACACACTAACATCATCGGCTGGGCGATTATCATCAAGGCGCACGGCTTCTTTTAACAAGGCATCTGCCATCTCTTGTGGGGTTGGGTCTTGGTCTTCCAGCACCGCACGGATCGTCTGACGAATGTCCATTGGGGTTCCGCGCCGCTCTCCGGCATGGCTAATGCCATCCGAAAAGATGACCACCGTTAGCCCGGCTTCTATATTCAACTCGGTGATGATCGGGCGCACATTGCGCGATGTGCCCAAGGATATACTTTCTTCAGAATGAATATCGATCTCTTCATCTCTGCAAATGAACATGGGGGCGGGGTTATT
>JBDKJK010000485.1:0-7660 GCA_039796675.1 Chloroflexota bacterium | reverse complement strand
ATCGGCAAGGGAAATTAATCCGCTGGCTTGGGCGAAGGCGATGGCTTTCTTTCCGGCGTTTTCTTGGTATGTAGAGCCGTCTTCTTCCACTTCAAGTTGCAGGTTGATCTGAGCCGGTGTGACAAATTCGATACCCGAACCTGCCAGTAGCTCTTGAAGCTCCAAAACTTTCCCCTGATTGTTAGTGGCGATAAGAAGTTTGTTCATATAGTGATGTCATTGCGAGGCAATGTTTTTCCGCCCGAAGCAATCTCCTTTTTTAAATTTTGTATCGCCCATTGGGCATGTTCACCTATAAGAGGTTCGGTATCTTGGGTAGCTTCTTTGAGAATGGAAATATCCTTTTCTTTTCCAATATTTCCAACTACCACGGCAAGATTGCGTAAGTATCCACGGCGTTTGGCGCGTTTGATGGGTGAGCGTTTGAAGCGTTGATTAAACTTGGAGGATGTCAGAGTCAGGTCTGAGGTCAGAACAGGCAGCGGAATGGATGGCTCGAGAGCTGGGTCGGCTGGGTGGGAGAATCGGTTCCACGGGCAGGCTTGCTGGCAGATGTCACATCCGAAGACCCAATTTCCAACTTGTTCGCGTATCTCTTCAGGAATCTCTTTTTTGTTCTCGATGGTGAGATAGGAGATGCAGCGATTTGAATTTATGGTTCTGTTAGGGAGGATGCACTGAGTGGGACAGGCTTCGATGCAGCGTGTGCAGGTGCCGCAGTGGTCAGTGGTGAATGGCGCGTCGGGTTCGATATGGATGCCAAGCAGAATCTCTGCGAGCAAAAATGTGGAGCCTGCCTGTGGATGGATGAGCATGGAATTTTTGCCGATCCAACCGAGCCCGGCGCGTTGTGCCAGTTCACGTTCGAGGATCGGACCGGTATCGGTGTAGTAGCGATTGGGGACAGAATGCCCAACCTGTTCTTCGATGAATTGCACAAGCTCTTGCAGTTTTGGTGGAATGATATCGTGGTAATCATCTCCCAACGCATAGGCTGCAATGTTGAAATCTGACCGTTGACCGTTGACCGCTGGTGTATAAGGCAATGCCAACACTAAAATCGATTTGCATTCGGGTAGGATCAACTTTGGGTCGGCGCGGCGTGACCGGCTTCGTTCTGAGGCGAGGTAGTCCATTGTGGCGTGATGATTAGAATCCAGCCATGTCTGAAAGATGTTAAAGTGGGCGGGCGGTTCACAAGACGTAAAACCAGCCAGGATAAATCCCAGCTGGTTAGATTTTTCTTTTATGGCTTGCTTGAGTGATGAAGGTTTATTGGACAACGATCTTTACGATGAGGATGAAATCTTTCGTGCCAAAGGGAATGCCCTTGGCATTGACCATTTGCCAGTAGCCGGTGTATTCACCCGCAGTGGACGGGGCTTTGAACTGAACGGAGACGTCCACTTCTTGCCCGGGTGCAACGAGAGCCGCGAGCGGAATGGGTTGGGCGTTCATCCGTTCGTTGGGCGGCGCGCTGTAGGAGAAGATGGCTTTGTAGTTTGTATCCCAGGTGCAGATGCCTGTATTTTTGATCTTCCACGTTTTTGTGAATTCCTGCCCGGGTGTCATGGGTGTGCCGTCGGGGATGGTCACATCGAGGGTGGTCAGGTCAAAGGAATAGTCATCACACAGAGCATCGGGGGTGAGTGCCGCTTGGGTTGGGTCGAGGGTGAAGATGGCGGCAGGGGTTTCGGTTGCAGGAAGAAACTGCTGTGTGGGGGTCTCTGTGGGCAGTGGTTGGGGAGTGGGCGTGAAGAATGCCGCAGTCAATGTAAATTCTGCAACGACAGTGCTTGCCGCCGAGGTGCGGATGACATTCACATCTGGAGTTGGTTCTACAGGTGTGGCAGGGGCGCAGGCAGCGAGAAGAATTGCAGCTGTAAGAAAGGCGAGAGTTCTTTTCATGAGTTTCCCTTGCTTTCTATTTCACTACCGAGATGATCTTGACCCAAACAAGCGAGCCAAAGAATTGACCGGAATCATCCTTGATCTTGTAGTACCAGATGTATTCGCCGGGTTCTTTGGGGGCTTTCAGGGTGACGGTGAATGTCCTGGTTCCGCCGGGCTTGGTGAAAGGACCATCCTTGGGAATGATGTAATCTTTTCCATTCCCATATTTGGGTCCGGTGGAAAATTCTTGAATAAAGGCAAATGAGTAGCCTTCATCCCATGCGCATGTTCCTGTATTGAGAAAATCCCAGCTTTTTTGAAATTCAGTGCCAAGCAAGATCGTCTTGCCATCATATGGGAGACCTTCACTGATCAGATAGCCGTCGTTACAACCATTCTTTGTGGTAACTGTGCTATACACACCCACTGTGGCGGTAGATATCAACCCACCAGCTTGTGGGGTTACACCAGGCTGTTGGGTATTGAAGGTAAATGGTGTGTTTGTAGCAATACCAAACTCGCTGCTGGTGGGGATGGCAGGCAGAGTATTGGTTGGGGCTATGGTATTGGTTGGGAAAGGTGTAGGCGGAATGGCAGCAGCGGTCTGCGTGGCTTCTAATGCCACCTGGGTCAGCACCTGCCCAAAGGCTTGTGTTTGGATCGCGCCGGAGTCTTGGGTGGGCTGGGGCGTTGCACCGATATTGCAGGCGCTGAGCAGCACTGCCACAAGGGTGAATACTGCCAACCAGCGAAACTTGCGAAAATTCATGGTAGAACCTCCAAAAATGGTTAACTTTATTATATCGCACCTAGGAGGGGGTTTAATAAGTACACATTAAGGAGGGAGTGGCAAGAATTGTGTCTAAGAAACTTCTTTTTCCGTAGAGGTCACAGAGATTTTGAGGAAAACTCAATATCTCTGTGACCTCTGCTTGCACTAAGCCGCAGGTACCGGTGTGTTTTGCCTACTTCTTATTAGGGCGTGGGTGTGGCAGTGGGTGTTTCCGTTGCGGTCGCAGTCGGAGTAAACGTGGGTGTGAAGGTTTGTGTTGGTGTGAATGTTTGGGTAGGCGTAAATGTAAATGTGGGTGTGAAGGTGGTGGTGGATGTGAGTGTGTTTGTGGCAGTAGGTGCTGTTCCCTGGCGGACAATATGCGGGTTTAACCAGATCGCAAGATCTTGATTGTTTCCGCCATTGGCACTGACAACCAGGATGAACTTGAGGGTTTCCCCGGCGAGACTACCGAGGTCAAGATCTACAGGATAGTATTTGCCTTCGTACACTTCTGCCCAACTGGCATAAGTTTTCACCACGCCGTTGTTCAAATAATCAAGACGAAAGACCACATTGCATTTCACCGCATCGCGTTGACAATTAACAATGGTGCGGAAGCGATCGCCTGATTGCACAGTGAACGCCGGGAATTGTGCTGTGATGAAACCATTGTTTTTATCCTGCGGCACCATCAGCAAACCGGGTTCATCTTCTGTGTCTCCGTTTTCCATTTTAGGCGCGTTCAAACGAATGACATATCCGTTCGGGTCGCCGTCTGAACCAGGGCAGGGTAGAGCGCCGCTTCCATTCGCCCAATTTGCCTGGCAGTAATTATCTGCAAAGCTATAGGCAATAAACGATGGACCCGTCACACGAATATCGACCCAGAAAGCAGTATCTGCCTGTCCGCCGATCCCGAATAATGCCCCTGAGGTGTTACGTAACTTCCAATAGCCGCGATAATTGCCATCACTACCAGGTGATTTTAAAGTGACCGGAATTTCAATATATTGCCCGGGCGCAACACTGCCGGGCATGGCAACGGTTGTAGGTGCGCTCATTCCGTCACCGCCTGAAAAGACGATGGCGTACGAAGTTGACCATGTGCATGTGCCTACATTGCGGATGCGCCATATTTTCACAAAAGTGGTGTTGCGCGGGACGATGCTGCCATCGGGGTAGGTAACATCGGCGAGGAATTGCGCCGCGTCACACTTCGACGTTTGGGCTGGTTGCAACGTCACAGGCGGGTTCGTCGCTGTGGGCGAGCCAGCCAGAGTCACTGTCGGCTGGGGCAAGCCTGGGGTGGCGGTACCCGCTGCCGCCTGCGTTTGAGCCGAGGCGGTGTAGAGTCCATTTAGGGTGGCGAAGGGGTCTGGGGTGGCGGAATCTCCTCCTGGCAGGTTGCAGGCAAGCTGAACGGTCAACAAAGTAATGAGTAAAACAAAAAAAGGTGAATATTTTCGAGACATGCTTCCTCCGTTTCGTTTTCAAACAATAAAGACGAATCGCATGGCTGGGATGTTCCCAATAAAAAGAAGCCGGTTTGTACCGGCTTCTTTTTATATTGTTCGTTATGGGCAGTAGAAGTCGAAGCCTACGAGCGGGTATTCTTTGTAGTACGGGCTGAGGATCACGAGTTGCATCCAGCGGTTGCTGTTTTGCGAGGCGGCGCGTCCGAGCTTCCAGACGTGTTCTGAGTCTGTGTATTGGGTGGCTTCTTTAACCTTGACCCATTTTTTGTAGCCATTGTTTCCATCTTGCTGTCGGATCTGGTATTGGAACTCGAAAGGTCCGTTGGTCGTGATGGTGACATGGGCAGTGTAGACCATGTTCGCCGGTGCGCAGCCGTAGGCGGGTTCACGTGTGATCTCAAGGGATGCGTCTACGATGTCGTAAGCAATGGCAGTGGTGGTGGTGAGGTTGGCTACTTCGATCTCGGTATATACGGCAGATTGATAAATTCCCACACCGAAATTGTAGTTATCGGGGGTTTGTAATTTCCATTCGGAGTGATATTTACCCGGGGTGGTTGGTGCGGTGAGCACTAGCGAAATGGGCAGGGTCTGCCCAGGACCTGTAGCTTGTGGAAGCTGATAGTAATAGCCGCCGCCGAGGATGTCGCCATCCCAGAAGATGATCTTGTAGGTGGTATCCCACACACAAGTGCTTTCATTTTTGATATACCAGGTTTTTGTGAATTGTTCACCGGGTTTGAATATCTTGCCATCTACGGGGGGACCATCTTCTTGCAAAGTGGCTTTGCCGCACTCGGCTTTCGACCCGGCGCTGTTGGCAGGCTGGGCAGTTGGGGAGACGAGTGCAATGGGGGTACCTAATGTTGGTAAAGCTGCGAAGGGAGTTTGAGTGGGGAACTCGGTTGCGGCAGGGGGTTGGGTGATGATGATGGGCGTCTGTGCTGCGACAGTTTCAGCTACGGAGGTTTGAATGGCGGTTTCAGGGTCGATGTTTTCGCCCCCGCAGGCAACGATGAGCAGGGCGGCGATAAAGGTTAGGGTAAAAATAGTATACGTTTTTGGTTTGAACATTTTTTTCCTTTCATGTTTCCATAGAAAATTATACTGTTAAATGACAACGCCCGCATTTGCGGGCGTTGTTGGATTAATGTTTTATTATTTTTACGGGCAGGTGATCTGCGCACGCCCGAACTGCTGGTTATTGGGAGTGATGATGTAAACGTCTATCCAATGTGTGCCGGGTGCGCTCACGCTCCAGGTGTAACTGTCGGTTTGTGTTCCGGCGCTGGCAAAGGTTAGGGTTTCATTTGGAACAGTGGCACCGTCACTAAACTTCCAGGTATAGGTGACTGTGCCGGGTCCGTTTGTAATAATGCTGGCATTGGCAGTAAAGCCGCCGCAAGCGCCAGATGTGGTGATGTTTACACTCGTCACAGCGAATGCGGGCGCACTGGTGTTGGTGGCTGTGGCTGGTGCCTGAACTTTGATATCCACATAAAAGGATTTGCCATCAACCCCGTTTAGCATGGGGACGAGTACGTTGCTGTTCGAGACGATACGCCAGTAACCTTTGTAATTTCCAGCCGAGTTTGGTGCGGTCAGGTTCACATCTAGGTCTATTTCCTGCCCGGGGTTAACGATACCGATTGGTTTCGAGGCAGGTCCGCTCATGGCATCGCCACTATCAAACACCAGGTTATACCCATTCCAGGCGCACTGACCGGTATTGCGGATGCGCCATTTTTTCGTGAAGGTTTGTCCGGGTGTCATGATGGTTCCATCTGGAATGGTGACGTCTGTGACGAACTGGGCTTGCGGACAGACAGGGGTGGCAGTTGGAGTCGGGGTGCCTGTATTCGTTGCCTGTGGGCTGGGTGTGAAGGTTGGGATTGTGTTATTAGGAGCAGGGGTAAAGGTGGCGGTGGCGTTTAGTAAAGCCTCCAAGGTTTGAGCAGCGGCAGTGACGGTGGCTGCCTCAGGATCATTTGATGGCAAGTTGCAGGCGCTCAAAAATAGGGCAATCATGATAAAAACATGAAATAGGCGGGTAAATTTTTTCATGGCTTCTCCTCTTTTTACAAAAAATATTTTACCGCAAGATACATGCATGTATTATCCTCCCAATGTCCTAAACAAAAACAGGAGTTTTCTCAACTCCTGTTTTGTGGGTCAGCTAAAAGTCGGAAGGAAGCGTTTATTTTTCGTAGGGCTGTCCATCCGCTGCGGGCGGAGTAGCTCGCCCAACCACGCCAGTCAGAATGATCATGGTTACAATATAGGGTGCCATAAGCAGGAATTCGGAGGGAATTGGTACGCGCAGGATCTGCAATTTAACCTGCAGTGAGTCGGCGAAGCCAAAGATCAATGAAGAAGTGTACGCGCCAATGGGATTCCAATTGCCGAAGATCATGGCAGCCAGACCAATGAAGCCTTTACCTGAGGTCATGATCTCATCAAAGCGCCCCACCGAACCGATGGTGAAGTATGCGCCACCGACCCCGGCGATCATGCCGCCAAGAATTACATTAACATAGCGCATGAAGTAAACATTTACGCCGAGAGTATCGGCTGCTTTGGGGTGTTCGCCTACTGCACGGGTGCGCAACCCCCAGGGGGTGTAATACAGCAGGATGTGCATGGATATCACCAGCAGAATCGTGAGGTAAACGATTAGGTTATTCTCAAACAGTACCGGACCCAGAACAGGGATTTTCGAAAGCCCAGGGATGGCAATGATAGGAAAGGTGCCAGAGTTGTTGAGAGTATCTCCTGCGGTTGCCATGAAACGTGAGCTGATGAAAGAGGTTGCGCCTGCGCCAAAAATGTTGATGGCAACACTGCTCACTGTCTGATCCACTTTGAAGCGGATGACGAGATAGGCATGCAGGGCAGCAATCAGCCCGCCGATCAAAATCGCAAAGAACAACCCTACATACAAATTCCCCGAAAGGGTTGCCGTGATGACAGCCACCTGGGCTGCGATCAACATGATTCCTTCAATACCGATGTTGATGACGGCGGAACGTTCGCTAATCACACCACACAATGCCGCCAAGGCGATCGGAGTGGCGCGCACAAGCGAACTCTGTAACATGCCGGTCAGGTTGAAGGATTTATCCTGTGCACCCCACATCAGGAAGGCGGTTACAAAGGTGAAGGCAAGGATGCCAACCAGCCAGCCGGTTGAGCGAACCCCGCGAGCCAGTTGAAATGCACCAGCAAAGACGGCAATCGCCGCCATTACATAAATGGCAGGCTGCGCCGGGATGATGAGGTCGGGCACCGCAGCCGCCTGTGAACCGAGCAGGTTCAAGCCGAAGGTTGTCATGGTGCCGGGTTGAGTGTTCACGGCGAATAGCAGGTAGATCGCCAGCCCAACAACAATCAATGCAATACCAAAGGATGTACGGGTGCGTTTTTCGGCGGTTGACATGGTTTCAGGTTTCAAGTTTGTCATGGATGCCTCGTTAACTGCCCCAGCCGCGGGTCAACACGATCTCTTCTTTTTTGCCGG
>JBDKJK010000484.1:0-3472 GCA_039796675.1 Chloroflexota bacterium | reverse complement strand
CTAACCCAATAATTGCCACAATGATCGGTGTGCGGTCAATCGGTTTCGGTTTTTCTTCTCGTTCTACTCTTGGCGATTTTTTCTTTGCCATAAGTTCCTCTATGGGGTTGGCGTTTGCAATGGAGGAGGAAATGGTGTTGGGGTGAAGGTTGCATCTAGAGCAGATGGGCTAGGTGTAAATGATTCAATGAAAATAGGTGTGGGTGTTACCGTCGCAGTCGCGGCTGGCGCATTGCCAGAGACCAGAATCTGCCAGGCAATTTCCAAGTCACCCGAAGCGATGACGGGAAAATCGGGCAGGTTGCCAAGCGATAGATCCAAGCGTTCACTTGCCTTTGCCAAAACCTCATCATCTTTTTCTGCCTGCAATTCTGCCAACAGGTCATGTGCGGTTTGCACATCCAGCTTCGCCAGCCCAAAATTACTTTGCGCAAGATAGAGCCGTCCGCGAGCCAGAACATCGAGGGCGCGTGCAAACATCACTTCGTGCTTCAACTCAAGCAAAACCGCATCGTTATTTTTCTGCAACTGCGTTTCAAGCTTGGCTTGCATCTCTTCGAGTTTTTCGATCGAAGCCGTATGCGCCTCCACCGAATCTTCCAGCACGCCAACTCGTGCATTGATCTCATCCAATTGCGTTTGCAGGTCTTCGATCTCGCTTTGCAGTTCTTGAATTTGCGCCGTGTTTTCTTCCACCGGTGCAATGAAAGTCTCGCGAATGTATGGCAGCCCATAATAGAACATTGCCCCCACTGCCGTAAACAAAATGACAAGCATGATAAAACGGATCAGGGCTCTTAAGAAAGCGACAAATGCCCGCCACAACCGCTTCAAGAAAGAGTCCCCTTCTTTGACCTCATCTTGTGCAGGCGGAGTCTTCTCTACAGGCGCGGGCATCGCCTCTTGCTCGACCGGGATCAGGGCACTGTTTTCTGATTCATTTCCCTGCCCCTCAGCAAAAGACTGCAACCGGGCAAGAGTCGCTTTGCCCATGCCTTTGACATTCAATACATCTTCTTCCGCGTCGAACGGACGTGCGGCGATGAGATTGCCCGCCAGTTGACGGTTCACGCCTGAAATCTGAGTTAGGGTATTCAGGTCGGCGGTGTTAAGAAAATCGAGAAAATTGCTCATGCTAAATCTCCTGCGGTCATTGTACAACAAAAGGCATCAGACGAGGATCAAGTTCGAGAAAACAGAATCAGGCTCAAGTTCCAGAGTGAAGCGAATGCGAGTCGATTATTTGAAAATGCTATTGAATGTCCAAGCCAATTGTTGAACGAGTTCGGGGTTGTGAATCTTGAACAATTCCAGATTGCCCGAGAAGGAGATGAGCAGGCTGAAGGTGAGGGTGTAGGTTAGTAAAAGAATGCTGATGAAGGTGTAAGCGTTTTTATTCTTAAACAAGCCGAAGCCGTGCCAGAAGCCGATGACGGTAAGTAAAGTTAGTGTGGGGATCATATCCAGTAAGTAACGCATAGCAATAAAGAAGTAAGTTTGCAGGATGATAAAAAATCCCAACGTGCCGAGGGCAAGGGCAATAAGAACCCAACGCAAGTCTTGTCTTTTTTTGAAAACAGAAAACAGCGCCAACAAAAAGAAGGGACTGCTAACCAGAATGCCAGTGATGCTTTCACTGAATGTCAGATAAAAGCCGGGTTTGTAATTCGTCAGCCATTCTGGACCTGCCCAGCGGGTGGGGAAGATGTACGGGAACGCTTCACGCCGTTCGAGCGGATTGAGGAGAGTCTTGTATAAATTGGGTGGCGCGTAGGCAATGGAAAGGGTTTGGTCGAGGTCGTTATACAGATTGTAGCTGGTGAGCTGATAGCGGAAGCCGAACTCGGTCAGCGAGCCGAAACGGGCATAGTTGTATGAAGCGTACATGACTGCGGCGATTGCCAGCGGAATTGCAAATGCTGCCAATAGCGCAATCATACGCGGACGTTGAGTCCGAAACGCCCAGATCAAAACGACGACGGCGATCAACCCAATGCCGGGGACGAGCGGAGTACGTGAACCAATTGCAAGCGCGAAGAACAAACTGGATAATGCAAGTTGTAGAATCCTTGGACGATGTAAAGCAGAGAGCAGAAAATAAAACCCACCTACAAGGAAAAATTGCGCGGCGATAATGGCGGCTTCGTAGATGCGTCCTTCTACCATGACGAAAGGCATCGGGTTGACCAACCCGGCAAAAGCGACGGCAACCAAAACCGCCCAATAGGAGATGTGACTGAAATATTTACGCCACAGATCGAGGATGATCAGATTGAGAAAGAAAAGCGTGCCGGTTAGAAATAGAAGCGAAAGGAGTTTGTCGCCAAGGTCTTCTTTGTAGAAGAATTTTAATGGCGTGAGTACAAGAGCAGGCGTAGGACCCCAATAGAGATAGTATTTCCCATTGTAAAAGGTGGCATCCCACAAAACGGGAATGCCTGTGCGGTTCTCTGGCTCGTACAAGCTCTCATCGGTGAAGGCAAGTAGGGCAGGGTCAGGTTTAACGTCCAGTTCAAGTTGACCTTTGGCGAAGGCGTTGGCTTGCAGGTCGTTGTAATTCGTCTCATTGTGCATAGACTTCCACAAGCCGTCTGAGCCGAACCAGACATAAATGAGAAAGATGCCTGCATTCAAGGCGAGCAGGGCGATGTAGAACCGTCCATCTGCTGAGTGGATGACCTTGCCGATGAAATTATCTTTTTGATAAAAAATGGAAATGGCGAGCAGGAGGATTCCGAAAAGAAGAATTGCCGAACGACGCACGCCCCAGGTGGGGAAGCTTTCCAGCCCCAGTTGATTTGCAAAGACCATCAAAAGAATGGCAGAGATGCCGATCAGTCCGCCCGTGATTCGCAGCCAGTGAATACGCATGGGGTGATTTTATCATTCTCGCCCTGTAAAAAATCATACCACTGAGGTCACAGAGCAATGTGCGAAAAACTCTCAGAAACCGTTTCTTAATTTTTTCTTTAGACACGGATGGTACGGATTTCACTGAACTTAACGGAAAAAAGACTGAAAAAATCCATACTTTTCCGTGCGATCCGTCCAATCCGTGTACTTAAGAAACTGTTTCTCAGCGATCTCTGTGTCCTCTGTGACGAATCTGTATAAACCTTTGCTATAATCCCAACCATGATTTATCTTGATTATGCCGCCACCACCCCAGTAGACGAGCGTGTGCTCGCCAAAATGATGCCATTTTTCCGCGAGAATTACGGGAACCCATCCTCGATTCATCGGCTGGGGCAAAAAGCTGAAGCCGCCGTGGATGAGGCGCGGGAGAAGGTCGCTTCGGTGCTGGGCTGCCGAGCCGACGAGATCATCTTTACCTCTGGCGGCTCCGAAGCAGATAACCTCGCTTTGCGCGGGATGATGCTGGCAAATAAAGAAGCAACCAAATGGATTCTGACCGCCAAAACGGAACATCCTGCTGTCAGCAAGACCGCCATCCAACTTGAAAAAGAATATG
>JBDKJK010000483.1:0-2848 GCA_039796675.1 Chloroflexota bacterium | reverse complement strand
CGTCACCTGCTTGAATGGGCAGTTCGATGTGCGGCATCACGCGCGGAAGCTCGGCAATGGCGTGAATGAGGTCGTCGTCGAAATAATTGGGGTGCGAGGTTAAAAAGCGGATGCGCTCAATGCCCTCAACTTCATGTAAGACGCGCAAGAGATCGGCGAGGTTGGGTCCGCGTGTGCCCGTCAGGGTATCGGGAATATCCTGGCCGTAACGGTCCACGAACTGCCCAAGCAGGGTAATTTCTTTAACGCCTTGTCGCGCTAGGGAACGGACTTCACTAACAATATCGCCAACAGGGCGCGAACGCTCGCCGCCGCGCTTGGAAGGGATGATGCAGAATGTGCAGGCATGTGAACAACCGTAGACAATGGGCACATGTGCGCTGACCAATTTTCCTTGCTCTGCAATGGGCAGGATGAGTTCTTCATCCATCATCAAGAAGCGGCGTGTGGTTTCAGAATCTTCGAGTGACTGTACCTCTCCCTGGGTAAGGTGCGAGATCAACGGACCCGGGTCAGAAGGAGGGGAGAAGACGTCTACAAAGGGCAGGCGTTCGCGCAGTTTTTCTGCACCGCGCACGCCGACCATGCAGCCCATCACATTGATGACGAGGTTGGGATTCTTCTTCTTGAGCGGCGCCAACGAAGTGACACGCCCCATGGCTTTGTCTTCGGCGGATTGGCGCACAACACAGGTATTTAAAACGATAATGTCGGCTTCTTCGATGGTTTCAGTAAGGATATAGCCGAGATGCTCCAACGACGAGCCAACCCGCTGCGAGTCGGCGACGTTCATTTGGCAACCTTCGGTCCAGATATGATATTTCATGCGTACTCCTAAATTTCGTAGGCGGAAATTATACCAAGAGCGGTCAGGATTAGATAAAAAAGGACTGAAGTAAATAAAGAAAACGCCGAGTTCTGCATTTTGTCTGCAAAAATCAGCGTTTTCTATAACTCGGAATATTTATTCCTTACGCGGTTTCGATAAGCCCCATGGCTTGAAGCATTTCTTCATTGCTTGCAAACTTGAACTCGGCGAGATTGCGTTTTTTAGCTTCTTCGGCTTCCACTGCCTCAAGCCGCTTTATATCTTCCTTGTAAACGATCGGCTTTTGCAAAGACTTCACCTTTGCTGCAACCGCTTCGGGGTTGGCGTGGGCGGGCTGCTTGCTTTGCAGATATTGCAGCACAGCTTTTGCCGCATTCGTGCCATCGCGGCGGGCATACCCTACCAAACCCTCACTTGCCTTGCGCGACCAACCGCCCACGAAAATTCCCTCGGTGGTGGATTCGTACGAAACGTTTTCCACAGGGAATTTAGGCTCCTTGTTTTTGGAAAACTCACCCCATTCCGTCGGCAGACCGAAGGTTGCATCCACCTGGTCGCCGATGGCGAAGATGACCGTATCCACATCCAGCGTGCGCTTGGTGCCGGTGCCTTTGGCGCTGGTCTTGCCGTCGCGCTCGGTGAGGATGTTATCTTCCACTTCAAGTTGGGTCAACAGTCCATTTTCGCCAATCATCGCAGTGGGCGAGGCGAGGAAGTCAAAATGGAATTTGGCATCTTTGATCTTGGGGTCTGCTTTGGCAAGCGAGTCCATTACTTTGTGACGCCCAATTTCAGGGTCTTGCCCAATCGCATCCAATACTGGGCGAACACGTGCCAATTCCTTTTCAAATTCATCCAGGTCGAGATATGAGATCAGGTGTTTCATCTCATCTTTAGTGAAGTTCACTTCAGCAGGTCCGCGGCGAACCACGGCGGTCACTTCTTCCACTCCCTGATGATTAATGAGGTAGCGGGCGATATCTACCATCACATTGCCTGCGCCAATGATGGCAGCACGCTTTCCAAAACGGAACTTGCGCTGGCTGAACGGAGGCAGCTTGTTGTAATGGTAAACAACATCTTTAGCATGGTACACGCCTTCAAGGGTCTCGCCGGACAAGCCCAAAGACTTGGTACCCTGCGCGCCCGCAGACACCAGCACCGCGTCAAAGCCGAGCGCGCGAATTTCATCCAGCGTTAGATCGCCGCTCGTGCCCACCGAAACGTTTCCATAATAGTCAACGTTCGCCAGATCCAACGCCTGGCGGAACTGTTTGCGCAGCCCATCTTTCATGACATGCTTTTCAAGATAAATACCATACTCTGCCAGACCACCAGCTTTAATATCACGATTAAAAAGCGCAACATGTGCGCCGTTGTTTGCCAACTCTCGTGCTCCAAAAAGTCCTGCAGGTCCTGCGCCGATCACGGCGACGAAATATTGATCTGTCACTTTCTTTCTCCTTAATCTGACATAAACCACCGCATTATATTTGAAAACATCTTACGATACAAGCTGTTTTTTTACTCTATATTTACTTGCAATGAAATCTACCAACTATGCTAAGATTATGCAACGTAAAGAACAGGAGGCACAATGACCGACGAACCTATCAAAGAAGATCCTGTAGAAAAATTCCGGAAACTCATTGCGAGCTTTATTCCGCTTGCGCGGCTGCCTAAAAAAAATATCAAACAAGACGTTCAAGAGATCAGCGAGGTCAACATGGACGATGGGAAAGATGCCCTTTCATCCCTGCCGAAAAAATCTGCACAGCCAAGCGACAAGCTGGGGGCTTTGCCAAAAAAAGCGGATGCGGCTCCTAAAAAAGTTTTACCTCCACTGGCAGCGACTCCTGCTCCCGCCCCCAGCCCCGCCTCAAAGCCCGCCCCGAAAGTTGATTCTGCTCCGGCAGGCGGATACGCCGCCTGGGCTCCCCGACTATGGACGACTGCAAGTGTGATCTCTCTTACCATTAACATCCTGCTGGCGATCATCCTCATTATTCTGATCATCAG
>JBDKJK010000482.1:0-2985 GCA_039796675.1 Chloroflexota bacterium | reverse complement strand
GCCCAGCTGCAAGCTGCGGATGCGATGCGCGAAGCCGCGAACAACGCCAATGGTGGAGCTGGTCTTACAGCAGGCATTGGCGCAGGCATGGGCATTGGCAACCTGATGGGACAGGCACTGCAAGGCGGCTATCAGCAATCTGGTGGTGGTGCGGCGGCTGGAGGTGGCGGAGCGGTGATGCCGGATATCATGACCCCGGCAGAAGCAGCTCAGTTCATGAAAGTCACTGAAGATGACATTATGGCTGCGATCACTGACGGAAGCCTGAAAGCCAAGAAAGTCGGCAAGGCGTTCCGCATCAGCAAGGATAATCTTGAAGCGTTCATGAATAGCTAGTCGTAGTGAATAGGTAATAAGTGAATGGGAAATGGGCTGTCGTTGTGGCAGCCCATTTTTTGTTATCTTTTCAATTAAACAGTTCAAAATCTTTTGCCGCGAATTACGCGAATTCCCACGAATTGTTTTTCAATTTCGCGAAAATTCGTGTAATTCGCGGCTTGCTCTTGGGGTTTTGCGTAATTCCTAGTATAGTCATTCCAGTTCAGCAATAATCTCAGGGACAGCAACCAATACATCACTTGCCAAAACAGAGGCAGTGGTACCCAAATCTTCAGCGGCGCGCAGACCGGCTTGGGCATGGATGTATGCGCCTGCGACGGCGGCTTCATAAGCAGGCACACCTTGAGCGCGCAGTCCAACGATGAGTCCGGCAAGGACGTCTCCGGTTCCGGCGCGGGCGAGAGCGGGAGTGGCGACTGGGATAATCGTAGTACGCCCATCGGGAGAAGCAACGACAGTAAACGCTCCCTTCAAGACGACGACATGCCCCCATTCACGCGCATATTTTTCGGCAACAGTTTGGCGGTCAGCTTGAATCTCTTCGCGTGATAAACCTGTCAGTGCAGACATTTCGCCTGGATGCGGGGTTAGGATGGCAGGGCTATTCATTTTTTTATGCCAATCCGCGATTCGAGAGAGATGGCGCAAGCCATCGGCATCAACGACGAGAGGAAGCTCAAACCCTGGCAATATTTTTTCGATGAAAATTTTTGTAGTGGCTTTATCGCCAATGCCGGGTCCAAGCAATATGGAGGTGGCACGACCAAGATTATTGAGGAGGGAGAGAATGGCTGTCTCTGAAATATAGCCATGCTCGTGCGGTAAAAGGATCCATGTCGCTTCGGGGAGATGACCCGCAATGGCGGAATGCAATGGTTCAGGCACTGCCATCGTCACCAGCCCCGCCCCCACTCGATAGGCAGCAAAGCCCGCTAGCAAAGCGGCACCCGTATAAGATGTAGACCCAGCCACCACGAAGGCTGTACCAAACGTCCCTTTGTGTGAGGCGGGGTTGCGTTCCGGTAACCATGCAGAAACCATGTCCGCATCCGCCACATCCACGCGCAGCGCGTTCCATGAATCCAAATTGGCGGGCAAGCCGATGCTCACACATTCAAGCTCGCCAAGATATTCGAAGGCAGGGAATTTAAGCATACCTTGTTTGACAGCCGCCATGGTAACGGTAAGGTCGGCAGGCAAGGTTTCTTCGGCACATGCGCCGGTATCGCAGTCTACACCTGAGGGACAATCGACGGCGACGATGATGGGCGGGAGTTCGAGATCGGCGAGGATGGCGGCTGTGTTTTGAAGGACAAGCGCCGCCTCATTTCTTAAGGGGAGTTTGATCCCGGTTCCAAGCAGTCCATCAAGCAGGAGGTCTGAGTCTTCTATACAGTGCCGCAAAGAGTCGAAGCCTGTGTCGCTTGCGAATTGAGTCACTTCGCCGCCAGCTT
The DNA here is from genome assembly GCA_039796675.1 of Chloroflexota bacterium. Taxonomy (GTDB): domain Bacteria; phylum Chloroflexota; class Anaerolineae; order Anaerolineales; family Villigracilaceae; genus Villigracilis. The sequence goes on along the minus strand of JBDKJK010000482.1, from coordinate 1,192 downwards.
GAAGATAACGCGTGATGAGTTCGTCTGATGCTGTTTTGCGGTTGACGAGGTAAGCATGTGTGCGCCAGCCTGCTTGGGCAAGCCATGTGAGAGCGACAAGGGTATCACCGCCGTTGTTGCCCGCCCCCACCATGCCAGTGACGAAATGCCAGCCATTCTCCTGCCCAATGGCATGGACGATCTCTGCAAGACCTCTTCCAGCATTTTCCATCATTTGTGCGTACGATGTGCCCTTTGAGTCGGCTTCTTTTTCGATGGCGCGTATTTGAGTGGAGGTTGTGAGTTTCATGGAGATTCAGTTTCAGGTTTCAAGTATTAGGTATCAGGTGTCAGGGTGGATATCAGTGGGCAGTGGGAGACGAGGCAGAAAGCATAGGCTGATGTGATTAATGTATTTTTCTTTTATCAGGCAGTATAATCCGTACATTGGGAATTATACAGCGCGAGGGTGTATAAATCATAATTGACTGCTTCTCTCACTAATTAGAGAATCAAAATAGGAAAGGGTATTTTATGCCATCACTTTATCTCAGACGACAAACAGCAGAACAAAGAGAAGAATTGATTAGTAATTTAAACGAGTCCCAAAAAGGTTTTTGCTTCATCTGTGAAGAACATATTGATTTACGACTTCACAAAGATTCTTTGGACATTGACCACATAATTCCAATAACAATGTCGGGCAAAGACGACCCCTCAAATTTCGCTTTGACCCATGCAAGTTGCAACCGTTCCAAACAGGCATCAAACCTTGAAGTGGCAAAAATTCTTCAACGTCTCAACAAGTTAAGGGATAATTTGGCAGATGAAAATCGTGGCGCAAATTTGGCAGATGTTTTAGAAATTCACGGCGGCGGAAAATATCTTGTCAATTTCTCAAGGCAAAATGGAAAAATTCATTTTTCTTGTCCTGAATTAGGGCTTAATCAAGTAAATGAAATTCCGGTTTACAAAGACGACTTAAGCGGTTTTGAATATTTTTTCACCAAATTACCAATTGAGTATTTGCACCATGACGACAAGATAAATCCGCGCGCGATAGGGCAAAATATATCGAAGTTAATACAGGAGTTTTATCTAAAGCGCCCACAACTTCATGCGTCACTTGGATGGATTGATTTGTCCAATGGAAATAAATCGTCAGTAAAGATATTCGATGGTCAACATAAAGCCGCCGCTCAAATATTGCTTG
>JBDKJK010000481.1:0-5646 GCA_039796675.1 Chloroflexota bacterium | reverse complement strand
GCGGTTGACTCCTGAAAAAACAGGGTAAGAATCAAGAATAACCTGAGCATGACAATCGGTAAGTTTAACATGAAGGCGGGGCTGGGTCAAATTTTGGCTATTTTTTGTAACGGTGCGATTGAAAATGAATTGAAAAGTGGGGACAATTCTCGAATAAGCCTTTTTCTGGTAAACTCTGACTGTCAAAAATATTTTCAGGAGATTGATCTATGGCACCATCCCGCGCTGAACAACTGGTGGAACGACTTCGCAATATGCAAGCCGCCGCCCCTGATATTGAAGCCTCTGCCGTTGTATCGGTGGATGGGTTGATCATGGCGTCTGCTTTGCAACAGGGTGTGGAAGAAGACCGTGTCTCTGCGATGTCTGCCGCGATGTTGAGCCTTGGCGAACGCATCTCTGGAGAATTGGGGCGCGGTGGTCTGGAGCAGGTTTACATCAAAGGCGATAAAGGTTCGATCATTCTGACCGCCATTGGCGAAGAAGCTGTGCTTACCGCTATGTCGCGTCAGGAAGGCAAACTCGGCATGATCTTTCTTGAAATGAGGCGTGCCGCCGAAGACCTTGTGAAGATGTTTTCATGATAAGAAAACATTCCTTTCCATCTATATAATTCACCCCCGAGAATGGGGAGGGCAAAACGCCCTCCCCATTCTCTTTGTATATTTACCCCCATCCCTAGCCTTCCCCTAAAGGGGATTGAACAGAAGTTGAAGGAGACATACGAATGACAACAAAGTATTTATTTTTTACAGGCGGCGTGGTTTCGTCGGTAGGCAAAGGCGTAACCGCAGCGGCGACCGGTTTGCTGTTAAAGGAACGCGGTTTCAAGGTGGCGGTTCAAAAACTGGACCCGTACATCAACGTGGACCCGGGCACGATGTCTCCATATCAACATGGAGAGGTGTACGTATTGGACGACGGCGCAGAAACGGACCTCGATCTGGGTCACTACGAACGCTTCATTGACATCCGCCTCAGCCGGGTCAGCAATTTCACGACCGGGCAAGTCTACGCAGAAACCATCGCCAAAGAACGGCGCGGTGACTTCCTCGGCGGGACGATTCAGGTTATTCCGCATATCACCAATGAGATCAAACGTCGCATTGGGCTGGCGGCAAAAGAGACCGGCGCCGAGATCATGATCCTCGAAGTAGGCGGCACGGTGGGCGATATTGAGTCGCAGCCATTCCTCGAAGCGTTGCGCCAGCTCCGTAATGAAGTGGGGCGCGAGAACTGTCTATTCGTGCATGTCACTTGGCTGCCAACCATTGGAGCCACAGGCGAGATCAAGACAAAACCCACACAACATTCGGTGGCGGCATTACGTTCGATCGGTATTTCGCCCAATATCATCATTGCGCGCGCCGACGCAGACATTGATCAGGGCTTATGCGACAAGATCGCACTGTTCTGTGACGTGGAAAAAGATTCGGTCATCCCCATGAAAACCGCGAGCGTTTTGTATGAAGTCCCACTCATGCTTGAGGAACTTGGCGTCGGCGAATTAATGCTCAACAAGCTCGGCTTGAAAGCCAGCAAAAAACCGGATATGCGTCCGTGGCAAAAGTTAGTGGATGAAGTGAAGAAAGAAAAGCCGACGGTCACTGTGGCATTGGTCGGCAAATATGTCGAACTCCAAGATGCGTACATGTCGGTGCGTGAGGCGTTGAAACATGCTGCCCTCGCGAACGGAGTAGAGGTTTCCATAAGTTGGGTGCATTCAGCAGACCTTGAAAAAGATAAAGGCTGGGAGGTCGTCAAAGAAGCGGACGCTGTGCTGGTGCCGGGCGGCTTTGGCTCACGCGGCGTAGAAGGAAAGATTTTATCTGCCCGGTTCGCACGCGAAAATAAAGTTCCATACCTTGGCTTGTGCCTTGGCATGCAAACCATGTGCATCGAATTTGCCCGCAACGCATTAGACCTTGAAGATGCCAATTCCTCTGAGTTTGATCGTGGCACACCGCATGCAGTCATTGATTTGATGAACGACCAACGCGATATCACAGACATGGGCGGAACCATGCGCCTCGGACTCTACCCATGCCTGCTTCAACCGGGGACGAAGGCTGCCAACGCTTATGGCGTTTCCAGCGTGGACGAACGTCACCGGCACCGCTGGGAGTTCAACAATGCCTATCGCGAGCAATTTGAAAAACACGGCATGATCTTCTCGGGAGTCTCCCCTGATGGGCGTCTTGTTGAAGTTGTAGAATTAAAGGATCATCCGTATATGGTGGCGAGTCAATTTCACCCTGAATTTTTATCCCGCCCGATGAATCCACATCCGTTATTTGTGGGGTTGTTGAAGGCAGCCAAGGAAAAGGCACAAAAGTCATAAATGATTAGCACTCTGGTTGGAATATCCTTCCAATCAGAGTGCTAACAACGCTTTTTTCCTGAACTCATACTTTAATTTTCAGGTGCTCTGCCCGCAATCTTAAGGAGGTGATCAGGTTGGCATAGGTCCGTTCTTTGTGTTCATTACTCCCAAAATAATCTACATATTGATACTTCTGGAGCATTTGTGGGACGTTGCATTCGTCTAGCCGGATGGGAATGATAAAAATTGTGCCTTCAGGTTTTTCGGCAGCGGTATCTAATGCAAGTTTTATTTCTTTATGAAAGTAGCCTTCTGAGGCAACTGCGGCTTTCGAGAGAAGAATGACGACCGCGTGAGAATTTGAAACGCCATGTGTAACAAGATCCTGCCAGACCTGCCCCGGCAGGATATCTTCTTCGTCGAACCAGGGGTCGATCCAACTTTCTGATTTTAGTTTCGCTGCAAATTCACGCACATGAGTTATATCGATCTTTGAGTAGGAAACAAAAGGAATGAGTTTTTGTGCAGAATTCTCCTCCCCTTGTTTTTGGTCTTCACGCTGTTTTTCCTGTGCCATGATGTATTCTCCGATTTGCATTTTTTTGAAATTATACTGAGCAAGCATTAAGTATCATACACGTCATCCGAATCCTTTTGGCACTTCAGCATAGACTCCGCGCATATCTTCGGGCAATCCGCTGGCAAGGGCGAACATCACTCGATCCATGAGGGCGAGAGGGCTTTCCCCTGGTTTCGGGAGAATTGGCGGAAGAAGTTTAACCGTCACCTTTGTTCGATGCGGAAAATGTTTAAAAAAGCTGTCGGTGCCGATGACTACCATGGGAACGATGGGGCAGTTTGCGTCGAGGGCGAGGCGAGCGGAGCCTGTTTTGGCGACGCGTAATCCTTTTCCTAAAGAGCGAGTCCCTTCAGGGAACATGCCAAGGACCTGTCGATTTTCGAGCACGCGGGCAGCATGCCGCAACGCCCAATCATCCTTCTCGCCGCGATATACTGGAAAAGCGCCAAGGTCGCGCAGGGCTGCTTCGAAAATGGGGAATTTAAATAAATTAGATTTTGCCATGAAAAAGATCGGGCGCGGAAGGCTCAGCTGCATGGGAATGACATCAAAATTGGTGACGTGATTCGCGACAAGCACCACGGCACCGTCAGCTGGCAGATTCTCTACTCCTTGCACATCAAGCTTCATAATGAGCTTGAACAGGCTGCCAAGCACAAAGACCACGAACCTGCGAAAAGGTGTGGTGCGAAAAGAGAAATATAATTTATCGCGCGGGTCAAAAAAAGTGACTTCTGTCAAGATGACATCTCCCAATGTTTGGGATTATACTTGGAAACGTTTTGAGAAAAACAGCAGAACCGATATGGTCTGACTTTAAAGACATATAACCCCAGGAGTTAAAAATGGACACAACAATCGAAAGCATCTCCGCGCTGGAAGTTCTTGATTCACGCGGCAACCCTACTGTGGAAGTGGAAGTTTTATTGATGGACGGGTCATGGGGGCGCGCAGCGGTACCCTCTGGCGCATCCACTGGTGAGCACGAGGCGCTGGAAATGCGTGACGGTGATAAGAAGCGCTATCTCGGAAAAGGTGTGGCGAATGCCGTGGCAAACGTCAATGGCATTATCGCCGAATCCCTTTTCGGTTGGGATGCTTCTGACCAAAGAGGCATCGACGCTGAAATGCTGTCGATGGATGGTACCCATAACAAATCCAAGCTGGGTGCGAATGCGATCCTCGGCGTAAGCCTTGCGGTTGCAAAAGCCGCAGCGAATTCATTCGGCATGCCGCTCTATCGTTACCTCGGTGGTGTGTATGCGCATGTTCTTCCGGTTCCAATGATGAACATTATGAACGGCGGCGCACACACAAGCTGGCAAAGCACCGACATGCAGGAATTCATGGTGATGCCGTTCGGCGCTCCCACCTTCTCTGAAGGTTTACGTTGGGGCGCAGAAATTTACCATGCGCTCAAGTCGGTATTAAAAGAAAAGGGCTACGGCGCTCTAGTTGGAGATGAAGGCGGGTATGCCCCAGCACTCAAGGCTAACAATGAAGCCCTAGAATTGATCCTTGCGGCGATTGAAAAAGCAGGTTTCAAAGCGGGTCGCGGCGAACAAGTTGCGATTGCGTTGGACCCGGCAGCATCTGAACTGTATGACGAGAAAACAAAAAAGTACAACTTACGCAAAGAAGGCAAAGAACTCACCGGCGAACAGATGGTTGAGTTTTGGGCAAAGTGGGTAAAAGACTACCCGATCGTGTCTATTGAAGATGGTCTTGCACAGGATGACTGGGACTCCTGGAAGATGCTCGTAAACACGGTTGGCGACAAATGTCAGATCGTTGGAGATGATCTGCTCGTGACCAACCCCGAACGCGTCCGCCGCGCCATCAAGGAAAATGCAGCCAATGCTTTGCTCGTGAAGGTCAATCAGATCGGTTCACTGACCGAAACCATTGAAGCCGTAGACCTGTGCCACCGCGCTGGCTGGCGAGCGATCTCATCGCATCGTTCTGGCGAGACGGAAGATGCCACCATTGCAGACCTTGCCGTTGCCCTGAATACCGGGCAGATTAAGACCGGCGCTCCCGCCCGCTCAGACCGGGTTGCCAAATACAACCAGCTCCTGCGCATCGAAGCGGAGTTGGGCGATACAGCCAAGTATGCGGGCTGGGAAGCGTTGAAAGTAAAGTAAATACACTACGCTCCGTTGAGTTTATCTTAACGGAGTGTTTTTTTGGATATCGTTGGCAAGCTCAATATTATGAAAAAGTTAACAGGTACTTGGCAGGTACAAGCCGATTCTTCTCGATATTCCTGCACATGTTAATTTGACAATCATTCTCAAAGCGCTATAATTTGTTTGTTGCCGCAACATACTAATTGTAGGAAGCCCTAAAATGACTGTTGACCAAGCTTTTTTACGTGAGACAAATCTAGCTCAAGTAGTGCGATTAATTCATAATCAATCTCCACTATCACGTGCTCAACTTGCCGGTATCACTGGACTGAATAAATCTACAATTTCAAGTTTAGTGGATGAGTTGATCAAACGAGGGGTGGTTTATGAAACTGGCAGTAATACAGGTGGAACAGGACGCCCAGCCACACTATTGGAAATTAACCCAAATACAGGGCATGTGATTGGAGTGGATCTAGGCGTGGATTTTGTCTCTGTTGCCGTGACAGATATCCTTGGCAATATTCTCTGGCGTAGGCGCGAAGATGCGAATCCTTCGGATGATCAGAAAAAAATGATCAATCAAACCCTACAGATCGTAAAAGATGCAATCA
>JBDKJK010000480.1:0-4928 GCA_039796675.1 Chloroflexota bacterium | reverse complement strand
TCAGGGCTTATTGTTGATGATTCCCAACATGTACAAGATCGCGGGCGAACTCACCAGCACCGTCTTCCACGTCGCGGCACGCGCCATCGCCGCCCACGCCCTTTCCATTTATGGTGACCATCAAGACGTGATGGCTGTCCGGCAGACCGGTTGGGCAATGCTCTCCTCTGGCAGCGTGCAAGAAGCGCAAGATTTTGCCGCCATCGCCCAAGCCGCCACCCTCAAGGCACGCGTACCCTTCCTTCATTTCTTTGACGGGTTCCGCACCTCGCACGAAGTCAACAAGATCACCCAATTATCGGATGAAGAACTACGCCTCATGCTCGACGATGACCTGGTGCGTGCCCATCGAGCCCGCGGACTCAGCCCAGAGCGACCCGTCCTACGCGGCACCGCTCAGAATCCCGATGTTTACTTCCAGATGCGCGAAGCGGCGAATCCCTACTATGCGGCTGTCCCCGCCATTGCGCAAGAAATGATGGACAAGTTCGCCAAGATCACCGGGCGTCACTACAACCTATTTGATTATTCCGGCGCACCCGATGCCGAGCGCGTTATTATCATTATGGGTTCCGGCGGCGAAGTAGTCGAAGAAACCGTCAATTATCTTGTCAAGAAGGGTGAAAAAGTGGGTGTCTTGCAAATCCGCTTGTACCGCCCGTTCTCAGTGGAGCATTTCATCAAGGCGCTGCCCAAGAGCGTCAAATCCATTGCCGTGTTAGACCGCACCAAGGAACCCGGTGCCATGGGCGAACCGTTATACATGGACGTGATCAGCGCGTTGGTCGAAGGACGCCGGTCAAATGTCAGTGTTGTTGGTGGGCGCTATGGTCTTTCTTCCAAAGAATTTACCCCGGCAATGGTAAAAGCCGTATTTGATGAACTTGTCAAACCTGAACCCAAGAATCATTTCACCGTTGGTATCAACGACGATGTTTCCAACACATCCCTCACCGTAGACTCTTCCTTCTCGATTGAATCGGAAGGCATGGTGAGCTGCGTCTTCTTCGGTCTCGGCTCCGATGGAACCGTGGGCGCGAACAAGAACTCGATCAAGATCATCGGTGAAGAGACAGAGAACTTCGCTCAGGGTTACTTCTACTACGACTCGAAGAAATCTGGCACGGTGACCATGTCTCATTTGCGCTTTGGTCCCAAAGCCATCCGCGCGCCGTATCTCATTGAAGCCAACCAGGCGAATTTCGTCGCTTGTCACCAGTTCACCTTCCTCGAACGCGTGAATATGCTCAAGTACGCCAAAGAAGGCGGCATCTTCCTGCTCAACAGCCTGTACGGACCCGAAGAAATTTGGGACAACCTGCCACAGGAAGTGCAAGGCGACATCATCTCCAAGAAGCTCAAGTTCTATGTCATCAACGGTTACGATGTAGCCGAAAAGACCGGCATGGGCGGACGCATGAACACCATCATGCAGACCGCATTCTTTGCCATCAGCGGTATTTTGCCGAAAGAACAAGCCATTGAGCAGATCAAGTACGCCATTAAGAAGACCTATGGCAAGCGCGGTGAAGCCGTGGTGGCGAAGAACTTCGAAGCTGTGGATGCGACCGTGGCGAACATTTATGAGGTCAAGGTTCCGGCGGCGGTAAGCTCAAAGACGACGCGCAGGCTCCCGGTCCCGAATGAAGCGCCGGAGTTTGTCCGCGATGTACTCGGACAGATCATCAACGCAGATGGCGATGCCATCCCCGTCTCTGCCTTCCCCGTGGACGGCACCTTCCCCACTGGTACGACTCAATGGGAGAAACGCAACCTCGCTCTGGAAATTCCAGTTTGGAATGAAGATATTTGTATTCAGTGCGGTAAGTGTGTGCTCATCTGCCCGCATGCGGTGATTCGCCACAAAGTGTACGACGAGAAAGCTCTCGCCGATGCACCGGAAACTTTCAAACACACCAAGTCGAAATTTAAGGAATTTGGTGAGGGCTTTGCCTACACGGTGCAAGTCGCGCCGGAAGATTGCACGGGTTGTACCTTGTGCGTGGAAATCTGCCCGGTGAAAGATAAGACCGCAGTGGGACGCAAGGCAATCAATATGGAAGCGCAAGCGCCTCTGCGTGAAGCCGAAGCCAAGAACTGGGAATTCTTCATGAATATTCCCGATGTGGATAGAAAATTAATCAATCCTTCAACCATCAAGAACGCACAATTACTGCGCCCGTTGTTTGAGTTCAGCGGTGCATGTGCAGGCTGTGGTGAGACGCCATATGTGAAGTTGGTCTCACAGTTGTTCGGCGACCGCGCCGTGATCGCAAACGCCACCGGTTGTTCGTCCATCTATGGCGGCAACCTCCCCACCACCCCGTGGGCGAAGGATGCTAAGGGTCGCGGGCCCGCCTGGTCGAACTCGCTGTTCGAAGATAACGCCGAGTTTGGTTTGGGCATGCGCCTGACGATTGATAAACAGAAGGAATATGCCGAAGAATTGCTCAAATCCTTTGAGCAGACCGTAAGCACAGAATTGGTGACTTCGATCCTGACTGCCGACCAAGCGGACGATGCAGGCATCGAAGCCCAGCGCGGACGTGTGGCAGAGTTAAAAGCCAAGCTGGAAAAATCCAGCGACAGCCGCGCCAAAGACCTCATCAGCCTTGCTGAAAATCTCGTCAAGAAATCGGTGTGGATCATCGGCGGTGACGGTTGGGCGTACGACATCGGCTACGGCGGTTTGGATCATGTGATGGCAAGCGGACGCAACGTGAACATTCTCGTGCTCGATACTGAAGTGTATTCGAATACGGGTGGGCAGTCTTCCAAATCTACGCCACGCGCAGCGGTTGCCAAGTTCGCCATGGGCGGTAAGGGCATGCCAAAGAAGGATTTGGGCTTGATCGCCATGTCTTATGGCTATGTCTATGTCGCCAAAGTAGCGATGGGAGCCAACGATCAGCAAACGCTGAAAGCTCTGCTCGAAGCCGAATCCTATGACGGTCCATCCCTCGTGATTGCCTACAGCCCCTGTATCGCCCATGGGTACGATATGGCACGCAGCCTAGACCAGGCAAAACTTGCAGTGCAATCGGGTCACTGGCCCATGTTCCGTTATGATCCCAGGCTTGCCATTGAAGGCAAGAATCCGTTGCAGATTGAGTCAAAAGAGCCGAGCATTCCGTTCTCTCAGTATGCCTACAACGAAACCCGCTACAAGATGCTTACCCAGATGAATGAGGAACGCGCCGAAGAACTGATGAAGGAAGCCCAGCAAGATGCGAAATCGCGCTGGACACTGTATCAGCAAATGGCTTCGATGCATTATGGAAATGGCGATACGGAAAACAAGTAGACAAGGATACTCCCATGACTAATTTATCTACGAACTACCTCGGTTTAAAACTAAAGAATCCGCTTGTGGCTTCGGCTTCACCACTCTCAAAGAAAATTGACAAAGCCAAAAAGTTGGAAGAGGCGGGCGCATCCGCCATTGTGATGTTCTCACTCTTCGAAGAGCAGATCATCCAGGAAAGCCTCGAGCTTGACCACTTCCTTTCGCGCGGCACCGATTCGTTTGCCGAAGCCCTCACCTACCTGCCCAACGGCGGCATGTATAGTGTGACACCAGAGAAATATCTCAACCAGGTTGCCGGGCTAAAAAAGGCGTTGAGTATTCCAATCATCGGCAGCCTCAACGGCGTTTCCAAAGGCGGCTGGACCAGTTACGCCAAACGCATCGAAGAAGCCGGAGCCGACGCGCTCGAACTTAATCTGTACTATCTCTCCACCGACCCGAACCTGACCGCCGCCGAACTCGAAGACGCGCAAGTGGAATTGGTCGCAGAAGTGAAGTCTGCCATCAAGATTCCGCTGGCAGTGAAGCTCAGTCCCTTCATCACCTCCCTGCCAAACTTCGCCAAACGCATCGTAAACGCAGGCGCAAGCGGGCTCGTCCTCTTCAACCGCTTCTATCAACCCGACTTCGACCTCGAAGAACTGGATATTCTCCACAGCCTCGACCTCAGCACCGCATCAGATCTACGCCTCCCGCTCCGCTGGATTTCGATCTTGTGCTGCAAAGTAAACGCAGACTACGCCCTAACCAGCGGCGTCCACACCGCGAAGGATGTGCTCAAAGCCATGATGGCAGGCGCAAAAGTGGCCATGATGGCATCTACCCTACTACACAGCGGCGAAAAAATCATCCCCTCTATGCTTGAAGACTTGGAAGATTGGATGAAAGAACGCGAATACGAATCCATTGAGCAGATGCAAGGCAGTATGAGCCAAAAGAACGTCAAAGAACCGGCAGCGTTCGAACGCGCCAACTACATGAAAGTCCTCGGCTCCTGGCGCGACCTGCCGTAACACAATCCGCCCTCGCAATGACAGAACAAAAAAAGACTCTCCAAATGGAGAGCCTTTTTTATTTCAATTCGCAAGGACTATTCTTCAACAGGGGCAGGGGCAGCTTGCTTGCGCTGGCGGAACGTAATACGTCCACGAGCCATATCATAAGGGGACATTTCGAGGGCAACACGGTCGCCCAACAAAATTCGAATGTAGTGCTTGCGCATCTTCCCTGAAAGGTACGCCAGAACCTCGTGACCGTTATCAAGCTTCACACGGAACTGGGTGCCGGGCAGCGCTTCGATCACCACACCGTCCACTCTGATTTTGCCTTCTTCTTTAGTCATACATGCCTCTTCCTATTTTATTCATTGTCCTTGAAGGAGCGACGCTTAATGCGACGGATCGCCTTCTTCTTCTCCATACGGCGGGTTTCGCTCTTGGAAACGAACCAGCGTTTGCGACGAACCGTGCTGAGAACACCGCTCTTCACGACCTTTTTACGGAAACGCTTAAGCAGTGAATCCTGAGATTCACCATTTCTTAAATTGACACTTGCCACTGGTTGTCACCTCCTTTCCGTTATGGAAATAAAAAATCGGCTGTCATTCGCAGACTCAGCCGAA
>JBDKJK010000479.1:0-2906 GCA_039796675.1 Chloroflexota bacterium | reverse complement strand
CCAGCAATTGCGCCAACTAGGACAGTTCCAATACTGTCCAAATATACTGGCAGTTTCAAGCGAACAACCAACTCTCCAATGGCAATGTTTATGGCGATTGCGATTGGAATGAGCACCAGGGTGCGGGTAGTAAATTCTTTCTTGATACTCTCAAACATGAGATCCTCCAAATGAATTATTGAAAACAATTACATGTATCATAACACTTTTGAATTCTGAATGTCACGAAATTTCGCGCGCCAGTTTTTCCATCCGCTCCAAAAACAACTCCATGAACATGCGCGGACGCACACCCATTGCCACCTTCATATTCTTGGGCTTCTTCGCGTAATTATAGAAGTCTCCAAAGGTGTTGCCCAATCCTACGCCCGTCGAAATATCCACATCCACCACCAGGTCTTGGTAGTCACAAATTTCAGGCATGAAGGTCAACGCCAGTGTCATCGGGTCATTGATCACGCAACCGTCAATGCTTTGATATTCATCATGGAACTCCATATAAAAGCGCGTCGAGTCTGCAATGAATTTCGTGATGGGAGAATCGATTTTTAGTAAACGATTCAAATCATCCTTTGTAAAAATACATTGATAGGTCACATCCAACGGCGTTAGGATCATTGGCATGCCCGAATGAAAAACGATATGCGCCGCATGCGGGTCAACAAAGGTGTTGTACTCTGCCAGTGCCGTGGTATTACCTGGGTGCTGGATCGCCCCGCCCATAATGAATACTTCTTTCACGTTCTGCACAATGCGCGGCTCTTTGCGTATCGCCATTGCGACATTCGTCAGTGGACCGATCGCCACCAATGTGACTTCACCCGGATGCGCCATGATCTGCTCAATGAGGAAATCGCTTCCATGCTCCGCCTTGGGCTGGGTTGCTGATTCTGGAAGTTGAGCATACCCGAGACCTTGATTCCCATGCGTCTCCGGCGAAAGTAGTGACTCTTTAACCAGTGGCAGGTCACAGCCGCGGAAGACCGGCACATGACTCAAACCTGCCAATTCCAAAACAGATAATGCATTCTTCGTCGTCTGTTCCGTAGAGACATTTCCATGCACGGCGATCACGCCATCCAAAATAATTTCAGGCGAAGCCGCCGCCAGCAAAAGCGCCAGCGAATCGTCAATACCAGGGTCTGTGTCAATGATGATGTGTTTGGGCATATTTTTCATCCAACGTAGGGGCGAGGTCACCTCGCCCCTACACTTAACCTTTCCATTCTCTCAATAAATAATTCCACGAACTCGCGTCCTTTTACATCCAACGCAACCTTGATGTTCGCAGGTTTTTTCATCACTTTCATGAAATCAGCATAAGTCTTGCCCGTGGAGACTCCGCCTGAAATATCAACATCCACGTAGTGGTTTTCTATAGAAAGTAACTCTGGCGCGATGACTGCCGCCACCGTAAGCGGATCGTGCAACGCGCAGCCAGCAAAGCCCTCGTACTTCAAATAGAATTCCATATAGTCCGCCGTCACATCACGGACGAATCTTGCGATGGGTGAATCGATCTTGTTCAAACGTTCGATATCCGCAACCGTGAGCAGACATTTATAAGTCACATCCAGGGGAATAAGCGTAATCGGAATGCCCGAATTGAAAACGATATGTGCCGCATGCGGGTCTTCTGAAATATTGAACTCAGCCAGCGGAGACATATTCCCGCCCGAGCGGACCGCTCCGCCCATGATGACCAACTCTTTGACACACTCCGCAAATTTGGGTTCCTGCCGAATGGCAAGGGCAACATTGGTCAGCGGACCAATGGCAAACAAGGTCAACTCTTTGGGTTCGGCTAGGAAGCGTTCGATCAGGTAATCAACAGCATGGGTCTTAATGGGCTGGGTCTTGGGTTCGGGTAAATTGGTTCGCCCCATGCCACTGGAGCCGTGGACGACTTCTCCCAAGTCAGGGTGCGGCGGTTTGAGCAATGGCACGGTGCAACCTTTTGCCACCGGAATATGGCTGGCGTTCAGAAATTCCAATAAGGCGAGGGTGTTACGTGTGGTTTTATCGAGAGTCACATTGCCGTGAACGGTGGTGATGGCTTCGAGTTTGATCTCAGGCGAAGCCAGCATGAGCATGATGGCGAGCGCATCGTCTGCGCCGGGGTCGGTGTCTAAGATGATTCGGGTTGTGGGCATGGTATCCTGTAGGGACAGGGCTTGCCTCTGTCCTTTTGTATTTTGGACACGCGCAAGGCGTGTCTCTACGCGATGAATTTTTCTACTTCTGCTTTTGTGGGTAGAGAAGGCTGTGCGCCAAACTTGGTGGTTGCCAGCGCGCCGCAGGCACATCCGTAACGGACAGCGTTTTGTAGTATCAGGGTTTGCCCCTGTACATCGAGTGGCATACCCTGTTCCAAAAGTTTCGCGGCGAACCCACCAATGAAGGCATCGCCTGCGGCAGTCGTATCCACTACATTTACTTTATAGGTGTCTACCTGTGTTGCTTGTTCATCTGTCACCAACAATGCGCCTTTGCTGCCCAAGGTCACAATGACGGTTTTCACACCTTGCTTCAGTATCTCTTTGGCTGCTTTTTCTGCAGATGCGACATCGTTCACGGGCAAGCCGGTGAGCAGTGACAATTCACTTTCATTGGGGATGAGAATATCTACGGAGGAAATTAATTCAGCAGGGAGTGCTTTAGCAGGTGCAGGGTTGAGGATGACGGTCAGCCCGTTGGCACGAGCTTGCTGCGCGGCGTGCAGAACTGTCGGTGTGGGAATCTCTAACTGGAGCAGAAGCAGCTTCGAGTTTGAGAAAGAAGCGGAGTCTACATCCGCTGGCGAGACGTTGCCATTTGCGCCCGGCGAGAGCACAATGCTGTTCTGCCCGTTCGCATCCACTACGATAATGGCGGTGCCAGTGGCAGATGAATCGACAGTGACATGC
>JBDKJK010000478.1:0-2500 GCA_039796675.1 Chloroflexota bacterium | reverse complement strand
TAAGGTCTTATTTAACAACCAAATGGTAGGATACGTTCCAAGAGATAAAGCAAAACTTATCTTGCAAGAAATCGAATCTGGAAATATAGAACAAATCACAGCAAATAAAATAATTCCACCATCAGATGATTATCCCTTTGTAAACGTAGAGATAACAATTAAATTTATGTAATTTAAAATATTATCAAAAAAATTTAAGCAAATATGCATCCTTGCCTGCAACCTACATGAACTATTAGTTAACCGAAGTCACCTAATCTTTAACGTATGCCCTGTCCACATTTTCCCAGGGAGAGACCACAAACTCAATCGCATTGTTCAAAATCAAAATATGAACCGGCTCCGGCTCCACGAACGGCGCCCAAAAGGTCCCATCGGTGATAGCGGCATTCTTACTGCTCACCAAGCTCACCTTGGTGTTGGCTAGCCCCGCATTGTAGAAGGTGCGGTCACAAACCCCATTCAGCCAATATATATAATCGTTGGCAGTCACCCACTCCGCCGAGGAATGAACCGAGGGCGATTGCTCCGGCAAGGTGATGGTCGAGACAAAGGCATCAGCACCGTCCCCGATCTGGGTGCGGATCACAGTCCCTTCGCGTTTGTGTAAGACAGTTGATTTTTTGGTGATGATACTGACCGGGTCCATTGAGGCAGTGGACGAGCGCGCATCCACGATCATGTAACGCGGCGTGGTCGTCGTCTCATCGCGCACAAAAACAGACCACTCCGCGCGAATGCCGTTCACCAAACCAGAGACACGATAAGCATTCAGCGCCAGGTAATAGGTCGGCTCGTCCGTGTCCAAACAGCGGATCGGGCAAAGCTCCAAATTGGGCGGGATGCGTAGCTTCGCTTTCAATGCCTCGATCTCAGACGGCTTAATGCGATACACCCAATAGACCGAAGGCGGGTCCACTTCCACGGTGAATTGCACGTGCGGCTGATCTTTGCCAAAGATGATCCGCAGCCCGGAATAGACCGTCATTTGAGAATACATAAAGCGTTTCAAAAAGCTGCGTCCGAGCCTCCCCAGCTTGGACAGTTTTTTAGCTAATACCGGGTTTTCCATGAATAGACTCCAAAAATGATTTCAAGAATTATTTCTAACAGGGTGTACGCAAATTTCTTTTGATAATTCGTGAAAATTCGCGTAATTCGCGGCAAAAGATTTTGAACCGCGCAAGTCCTGTCTAAGAATGTAGTTAATTATTTTTTATATTCCGACAACTATAGTAAACTTAAATAAAGCCCAGATTATTACACATTCGTGCGACTTTAGATGCGCCGCCCGGTTGAATTTATACCTTTCGCATGTATTCCAAAAGGAGTTTATGAGTATCGCCCCCCTAACCCCAGACGACATCTTAAGACTTTGGTCTCAAACCTACAATCGCGAGGGCAAGCCCGATTGGTCTCATATTTTTCCGTATTATCACGACGACATCATCTTTCAAGACAGCATCCAACGCGTGGAAGGCAAAGAAGATTTCATCGCCTTGTGCAACCGCCTCACCCAGCGCTGTGAACAACTCCACATGGATATTTCGTCCATCGCCCAAACCAGGAATGAGATCTTCATGGAATGGAAGATGACCATGATCTTCAAAAAATTTCCCAGCACGCCCATGTACGGCTGCACCAAACTCACGTTTGGGGAAGACAATCGCATCATCCGCCAGCGCGATTACTACGACCTCTGGGGCGACATTTTCAACGAGATCCCCTGGTTCCATCGTCCCTACAGAAAATTCATGCACAAATATTTTGGATAGGCAGGCATCCCTTTGAAACTCCCTGAAGAACTTCAATTCATTGAAAACGCAAGGCTACCGCAAAAGACCACCTCCGCCCGGCTGGATGGCAAAACCTGCATCATCACCGGCGCAACCTCAGGCGTGGGCTACGAAGCCGCAAAGCGGATCGCCCAAGCAGGCGCGCATTTGATTCTGGTGAATCGCAACGCTGAAAAAGCGGATGCCCTCAAAGCGGAACTCACGGCTCTTTCCGGTGCCAAAGTGGATCTCGTCCATGCAGATTTTTCCAAGCTGGATGATGTGCAACGTGCTGCCAGCCAGATCCTGCATCAATTCCCCGCCATTCATATCCTCATCAACAACGCAGGCGTCCACATGACCACCCGCCAGCTAACCGTGGATGGCTTTGAAACCGCCTTTGCCGTCAATCATCTGGCATCCTTTCTCTTTACCCGTCTCCTGCTCGATAAGATCATCGCCTCAGCCCCCGCCCGCATTATTCAAGTCAACTCAGAAGGGCACCGCTTCAACGGCTTGAAGTTGGATGATCTCACCTGGGCAAAACGAAGATACAAGGGTCTGCAAGGCTATGGCGCTTCAAAGACCGCCCAGTTAATGACTGTGTGGGAGCTGGCAGAACGATTGCAAGGCACCGGCGTCACAATCAATGCCGTCCACCCGGGTGAGGTTGCCACGAACATTGGCATGAACAACGGCTGGCTTTATCGTTGGTATCAAACCTA
>JBDKJK010000477.1:0-4571 GCA_039796675.1 Chloroflexota bacterium | reverse complement strand
CTTCCTGCATCTCCGCTACTTCAGCATAAATTTCCTCAAACAAAGACTCTATCTCCGCCCATTCCGCATCGGTCATCTCGCTGCCATCTGCATGGAACATTACACTATTTTCATCATCGGTTACCATTATCTTCACCCCAAATTGTTTTGCCAGTTTTGTGATTGGGTTGCCGTTCACGCCATGGATCCATGATGCGCCCAGGTCAAGCGGCAGCCCCAACGACGAATTTGTCCGCATGCGCCCGCCGACACGCTCCCGTGCCTCAAGAACAATGACCGTCAAACCTTTATCTGTCAGGGTACGCGCAGCGGCTAGCCCGGCAATACCAGCGCCCAGCACAAGCACATCTGCGCTGGTGGATGAATTTTGATTTGGCATAGGTTCAGTCTCCTCATCTGGGGTCAAAATACCACATGACAAAGCAAGGACAGAAGCAGTGCCGATTGATGTAATCTTCAAAAAATCTCGCCTATTGAATTCCTTTTTCATGGTTCGCTCCGTAAAATCTGTAATGCAGAAAAAGCGCGATCATCGCCCCTAGATTATCGAACACCAGCACATCCGTCAGCGCGGCATGGCGCCCCGGCACAAAGGACTGGTGGAATTCATCTGTCAGCGAAAATAAAACTGCCAGAAACCAAGCCAACTTGTAATTAAGTCTGGGAAGCGCGCGCAAATATGTTAGAGCCAGAAAGCCATAGCCAATTCCATGCGCACTTTTTTTTACAAAATAATCCCAGCCGCCAAAGTTAGGCAGTTCGTTGCTGGTACGTGAAGAAAAAGCAAAGATAGCCAGCATCATCAAAAGAGCCGGAAGCCATCGCGGTACAATTGCATGGAATTTATTCATGTGAGGTTGAATTGATCGGTGATGTGATACTCAAAAACGACAATGTGTGGTGGCAGTTTGGAAATCCGCATCGCGTGATTTTAACCGAGAAGCTGGAAGATGTCCGCAAAGGGCTGGAGGAAGTGGAAAGTCTGGTCAACGACCACGGGTGGATAGCCGCAGGCTTCGTCAGCTATGAAGCCGCCCCGGCGTTTGACCCGTCGTTGCAGGTTATCTCATCGCAGGGGTTTCCTTTGCTTTGGTTTGGGTTATATGATGCGCCACAGGTTCTACAAACAACAAAATTGTTTAAAGATTTTGGAAGCCTTTCATCATTAAATTGGCGTCCAGATATTGAAAAAGAAATTTACAACAATGCCATCCAAACAGTAAGAGACCGCATTGCCCAAGGGATGACGTATCAAGTTAACTACACCATGCGCCTGAAAGCGGACTTTGAAACGGACAAACGGATGGAACCGGATTTACAAGCGTGGAATTTGTTTACTCACCTCGCCCGTTCACAAAACAAGTATGCCGCCTACATCGACATAGGCGCTTGGGCAATCTGTTCTGCATCTCATGAGTTGTTTTTTGATTTAGACGGAGAAAGTATTACAGGTCGCCCTATGAAAGGGACGGTTAAACGTGGTCGCACTACCAGCGAAGATAATAACGCCGCAGAGTGGCTACGCGCATCTACAAAGAACCAAGCCGAGAATGTGATGATCGTAGACATGATCCGAAACGATTTAGGGCGCATTGCTGAGATAGGCAGTGTGCATGTCCCTGAACTGTTCACCATTGAAAAGTACCCTACCCTCTTCCAAATGACATCCACGGTGCAGGCAAAGACCAAAGCATCGGTAACAGATATATTCACAGCACTGTTTCCATGTGCATCCATCACGGGCGCGCCAAAAGTTAGCACCATGAAAATTATCTCAGAACTGGAGGCAAGTCCGCGCAGGATGTATACAGGCAGTATTGGTTATATTGCCCCGAATCGTAAAGCGCGTTTCAATGTAGCAATCCGCACGGCATTGGTGGATAAAAAGAATGCAACTGCCGAATATGGCATCGGTGGCGGAATTGTGTGGGACTCGACCTCTGCCGATGAATACAGCGAAGCATTGCTCAAAGCCCGGGTTTTAACCGAACCTTCGCCAAAAGAATTTTCCCTCTTTGAAACCATGCTTTGGACTCCAGCAGCGGGTTATTACCTGTTAGATCGCCATATAGCGCGGATATTGGATTCTGCGAAGTATTTTGGGTTCGATATTTCAGGTCAGAATGAAATGACAAGAGTATTGAATGAGCTTGTCGCAGAGGCGACATCTCCCAAACGTGTAAAGATTTGGATTAATTCAAAAGGTGAAATTTCAGGCGAAGCGAAAGATTTTCAGCCAAGTGAGAAAATTTTCAAAGTATGCATGGCAAAAAAATCAATAAACTCGAATGACCGATTCTTGTTTCATAAAACTACAAATCGAGCTGAATATGAGCAAGCTGCAATACAAGGTTTCGACGATGTCTTGCTCTTCAATGAAAACGACGAGTTAACCGAATTTACCATTGGCAACCTAGTTGTGAAGTTGAAAGGAGAACTACTCACCCCCCCCGTGGAATGTGGGCTACTGGCTGGCACATTTCGGGCGGAACTGCTCGCTTCCGGCAAGGTAAAAGAACGGGTACTCAGAAAACAAGACACGGCAGAGGCTGAAGCGGTGTTTCTTGTCAACTCTTTGCGAAAATGGGTAGAAGTTATAATCGAATAGTATTCCGCTTTTTATTTCATCACCTAAACATTTTATAGTTTAAAAATCTTCAACGAAACCCTAGAGGTAATTTATGACCAACCATCTTGTAAATGCAAGTTCCCCTTATCTGCTTCAACATGCTGAAAACCCTGTGGAATGGTATCCGTGGGGCAATGAAGCATTAAATAGATCAAAAGCCGAAAACAAGCCGATCTTTTTATCAATTGGCTATGCTGCCTGTCACTGGTGCCATGTGATGGCACACGAGTCGTTTGAAGATAATGAAACCGCTGCATTCATGAACGAACATTTCATCAACATCAAAGTAGATCGCGAAGAGCGCCCCGATCTCGACAATATTTATATGCAGGCAACGGTTGCCATGACAGGCTCCGGCGGCTGGCCCATGTCTGTTTTTCTTACGCCAGATCTAAAGCCTTTTTATGCTGGCACTTACTTTCCACCTGTTCGAAAATACAACATGCCCTCATTTAAAGAAGTGCTCGCGGGGTTATCAAACGCCTGGCAAGCGGATCAAGACGAAGTGGAAAAGACCAGCGGCAAGGTATATGAGCATTTGAATCTACAAGGAAACCTGCCCCCTAGCGAGCTGCTCGCGCCTGAGCAACTTGCCGCAATCGCAAAGTCTATGCATGAATCATATGACTGGGGCTATGGCGGCTGGGGAGATGCGCCGAAATTTCCGCAACCGATGGCGCTTGAATTTCTCATGCATCACTCCGTCAGCCAAAAAACGGATCAATATGCCAAACTCATTAGGCACTACCTCAACGCCATGGCACGCGGCGGCATGTACGATGTGGTCGGTGGCGGTTTCTCTCGTTACAGCACCGATAACCAGTGGCGCGTGCCGCATTTCGAGAAAATGCTTTACGATAACGCGCAACTGATCCGCGTCTATCTGCACGCCTGGCAGGTCACACATGATCCGTTCTACAAACGTATCGTCGAAGAAACTGTGGGGTTCGTTGAGAAAGAAATGACTCATGCCCAAGGCGGCTTTTATTCATCACTCGATGCAGACTCAGAAGGTGAAGAGGGCAAATTTTATGTCTGGTCTTTAGATGAAATTCGCACCGTCCTTCAAAATGATGCTGATCTTTTTGAAGCGGCGTACGGCATTACGAGTAAAGGGAATTGGGAAGGCAAAACGGTCTTACAACGCTCCATAGATGATGCCAACCTCGCCGCCCGCTTCGGACTTAACATTGAGGCTGTTCCAGCGAAACTAGCCGACTCTCACTCCAAACTTTACGCTGCCCGCGCAGAGCGCATCCGCCCGGGCACAGATGATAAAGTTCTGACGGCATGGAATGGCTTGATGCTGGCTGCCATTGCCGAAGCTGCCCGTGTCCTCGAAGAGGTAAGCCCACAAGCAACCAAGTATGGTGATCTGGCGAAACGCAATGCAGAGTTTTTACTCACAAATCTACATACAAATGGAAAATTACATCGCTCCTGGCGAGATGGCAAAACCACGAATGAAGTTTTCCTTGAAGACTATGCAGCATTAATTCTTGGTCTGATCGAGCTTTATCAAACAGACTTCAATTCAAGATGGTTCAACGTTGCGCAGGAACTCGCTGATGAAATGATCGAAAAATTTAGCGACCCTTCAGGCGGCTTCTTCGACACTTCAAATGATGGTGAGCCGTTATTGATCCGCCCAAAAGATGTGCAGGATAACGCCACACCATCTGGCAATGCCCTTGCATGCGAAGCACTCATTAAACTTTCGGCATATTCAGATAAAAATAACTATCGTGATCTGGCTGAAAAAACTCTCGGCTTGGTAACTAAATTTGCTTTACGCTATCCGCTCGGCTTTGGGAGATGGCTATCGGCGGCGCAACTCGCCTCAGGGACGTTGAAACAGGTAGCGGTGGTCGGTGAAGCGGAAGAGGCGAGCTTCCAGAAAATGCTTAAGTCAATTCAGGTAGAATATCATCCGAGTGTAGTA
>JBDKJK010000476.1:0-6386 GCA_039796675.1 Chloroflexota bacterium | reverse complement strand
AGAAAAAGGCGAAGGGCAGAATCAAAGTCGCGGTGATGAATTCCAATGGTGTATTCCAAGGGAAGCCATCTAACAGCGATGAAACGCGGGATGGAATGAGCAAAATGCCATAGCTGAGCAATATGGAAAGAATGGACAAATAGCTCGCTGTATTCTGCTCTTGTGTTGCTTCACGTGGCGTTTGAAAGAAAAAAAGGATTTCAATGCCGATCAGCCAAATGCAGACAAGGATGGGTCCGATGATTCTCAGAGCATCGATGCTGGGCGTGCGGAGGAAGAAGAATGCGGACAGAACTATGGGAATGGCAAGAGCAGCGAGTTGACCCAACCTGCCGCCCAATACTGAGACGATCTTTGCAATGTAACTCTTCAAAAAAAATGGCGCTGCTAACGTAACAAGCCCAGCCAACATGACAGCAAGAGCAAGAAGAGTTGTCGTGCGCAGGCTTTGAGAAAGTGCAATGAAAAGAGTCCATGCACCGGCAAGGATGAGTTCCAGCCCAGCGAGGCGGAAGAAGTTGATATCAGGATTGGGCGAACGGGTCATATTATTTCGTCAGCTGCTCCACACGGCTCTCACCCACTGCATAGTACTTCGCGTCTTTGTGATGGACGATGATGGCGGCGGTGGATTGTTCAGGGATGAGCTGACCAGAAATGGAGAGACTCATGCCCAACTCTGATTCTACAGCAGGAAGCAGTTTGAAGACTTTGAAGTGATCTTCGAGTTCGGGGATGGCGGGATACCCCCATGAGTAGCGTTTGCCTTGCTTCTCACCGATTCCCAACTCACGGCGGACATGCTCGTGCAGGTAGTTGGCTGTTGCTTCGGCGGTTTGGACGGCGAGACCATGAATGAAGTAGGCTTCAGTGTAATCGTTGGCGGCTTGGAGTTTGTCGAATTTGTCGCTGGCGGCTTGACCCACAGTCACGACTTGAAGCGCAACCACATCCATTTGACCAGATTCAACCGAGGCATAGTAATCGGAAATGGCAAGGTGGTCATCATAGGGTTGGCGCGGGAAGGTGAAGCGCATAAGCGGACTTTGAAACGGATTCGCGGATGAAACAGATTCTGGGTCATAAATGATTAAATCATTTCCATCGGCTTGGCAGGGAAAGTAACCATACACAGCCTGCGGTTTGAGCCAGCCTTCTTTGAGCGCGTCTTTGGTCATCTTTGCGAGGCGGGCATCGAACTCGGCTTTGAGTTTGTCCCAGGCTTCGCCATGCGCATTCTTCGCACCCCATGAGAGACGATACAGTTCATTGATGTTAAGATGCTTCAAAACCATTTCGAGCGGCATGTCTTTGACGATACGTTGTCCGAGTTTGGCGGGAAGAGGTATCGGTGCGGGTGTAATAGAGGATCGTTGAGCAGAATCAACTGTCGGCGCGGATTGTGAGGCGCGGTTTAGTTCCATATCCGATTCTTTGCGAATCTTCTCAAGCAACTCAGGGCGCTTGTTTTTATCGATGAGTGTGTCCATTGTTTCCAAGCCTTCAAAGGCATCCTTACAATAGAAGACGCCAGACTCATAGGTTACGCCATCTTCGGTTTGCAAGATGCGGCGACCGAAGCGGCGATTGATGGCTGCGCCTCCGATCAGGACGGGGATGTTGAGTTTGCGACGTTGGAGTTCGTTCACGATCAGCGGCATCTGCTTGGACGTGGACACGAGCAAAGCAGACAAGCCAATCGCAGTCGCTTTGACTTCAACGGCTTTGGTAATAATCGTTTCGGCAGGGACTTGCTTGCCGAGGTCAATCACGTCATAACCCTTATTGGCAAGAATGGTCTTCACTAAATTTTTACCGATATCATGTACATCGCCGTAGACGGTGGCGAGCACGACGAGTCCCTTGCTGACGCCTTCGACTTTTTCGAGATAATTCTCAAGGTGCGAGACGGTCTTCTTCATCACTTCGGCAGATTGCAACACGAAGGGCAAAATCAACTCGCCTGCACCGAACTTGTCACCTACTTCTTTCATGGCGGGCAACAGGGTATTGTTCAAAACACCCACTGCCACTTCATGGCGGGCAGACCGTTCGCCAGTCGGTTCGCGGTTGATGATTTCGTCAATATCGGCTTCGACGCCATCCTTGAAGCGATGCACGATCTTCCAATGTAGTTTCTGTTCGGAGGTCATGCCTTCGGTCGGGTCAGCGACATTGGAACCTGTAGAAACTTCCACATTCTCAAAGTGAACAATAAAACGCTGTAATGCGTCTTCGCGGCGGTTGAAGATCAGATCTTCGCATAATTCTTTTTCTTCGGCGCTGATCTCAGCATAAGGCATCACATGCGCGGCGTTGACGATTGCCATATCCAAACCGGCTTGCACGCAGTGATAGAGCATCACGGAATTTAATGCAGGGCGGGCTTGTGGAGCAAAGCCAAATGAAAGATTGCTCACGCCGAGTGAAGTCATCACGCCAGGCAGTGCAGATTCGATCAAACGAATCCCTTCGATGGTTTCTTTGGCAGAGTCAACAAACTCTGTATCACCAGTGGCGAGGGTAAAGGTCAGGTCGTCGAAGACAAGGTCTTCGGCTTTGAGTCCGTGGTCGTTGACGGCAATATCATAAATGCGTTGCGCCACTTCGAGTTTGCGTTGGGCGGTCTTTGCCATGCCTTGCTCGTCAATCGTCAACACGATCACGGCGGCATTATATTTCTTCGCCAACGCAAAGACCTTATCGGCTTTTTCACGTCCGGCTTCGAGATGCGTCGAGTTAATGAGACAACGTCCCGGCGCTGTTTGCAATGCCACTTCGAGCACATCCAATTCGGTCGTGTCGATCACAAGCGGAACGTCCACGCCCATTTGCAATTTCTTCACTACTTTGCGCATCTGCTCGGCTTCGTCTGCGCGCTCGGTGACAGCAACGGAAATATCGAGAGCATGTGCGCCACCCGCCACTTGCTCTCGCGCAATGTCGAGAATGCCGTCGTAATCTTCTTCGAGCAAGAGGCGCTTGAACTTGCGTGAGCCTTGCGCATTGCAACGTTCACCAAGCAAGGTTGGGGCGGGGTCCTGTCTCATGGCAATGGCAGACATGGCAGAGGCAAGCTGAGGTGTAGAGCGACGCGAGGCGTCGGTAACTGGTACTTGGTAATTGTTGAGTTTATCCACTAGAAGCTTGAGATGCACAGGAGTCGTTCCACAACATCCACCCACAACGCGGACGTTATGCTTGGTCACGAATTCATACATGTCATTGGCGTATGGTTCGGGCTCAAGCGGATACACGGCTTGACCATCAACGTTCAGCGGCAGACCGGCGTTGGGAATACATGAAACAGGCAATACAGAATTTTCACCGAGGAAGCGGATCGGCTCGCGCATGTGTTCGGGTCCGGTGGAGCAGTTGAGACCGATGACGTCGATGCCCATGCCTTCGAGGATGGTGAGCGATGCGTTGATGTCGGTGCCGAGCAACATGCGACCAGTCGTATCCAACGTGACCTGAGCCTGAATCGGCAAATAAACATTCGTTTCGCTGAAGGCTTTGTGAATGCCCGTAATGGCGGCTTTGACTTCGAGGATGTCTTGCGAAGTTTCAATTAAGAGAAGATCGACGCCGCCTTGAATGAGTCCCACCGCTTGTTCGCGGAAGGTGTCAATGAGTTCATCGTATTTGACGTTCGAGAGTTCAGGGTCATTCGTGGATGGCAATTTGCCAGACGGTCCAATCGAACCCGCGACGAATCTTGGGTAGGGGCGGGGTAACCCCGCTCCTACTTTGTTCGAATATTCATCAGCTATTTTTCTCGCCAAACTTGCTGCGGCTTTGTTGATTTCAATAATTCGATCTTGCAAGCCATATTCCACCATCGTCAAACGATTCGAGCGGAAGGTATCCGTCTCAAGCACGTCCACGCCCGCCTCCATGAAGGCGCGATGGACTTTTTCCACGGCTTCGGGGTATGAGATGACAAGGTAGTCGTTGCATCCGTTGTATTGCTCGCCGCCGAAATGTTCGGCAGTGAGGTTTTGCAGTTGCAGGCTCGTTCCCATCGCGCCATCGAAAACGAGAACTTTCTTTTCCATGGCGTCGAGGTAACGGCGGTTGGTGTATTGTCTTTTCATTAAATCTCCTAAGTTCAAATCTGCAGATTATGCGGATTGTACATGTGTATGTCTAGTTTTTCGCGCCAGAGTGAATGGATGTCTTGCCGTCATTCCAAAAAACTTTTTGGGTGATGCCGCTGATTCTCCACGTACCACTTTGTTGCACAAGTTGAAAGATATAAAAACAGTGTGAAGTGAATTCTTCTGTTTCCGATTTGCGCCACACAATCATGGAAGCTCGGCAGGTCGCGCCGCCGGATTCAGGAAAATCTATTTCGTAGTTACTGACCAAGTGATGCAACTTCAAATGATCGAGCGACTCACGGCGAGACTTGACATAATCAGCCGCTGAAACCGTCTGTGGAGGGGTGCCGCGCAAATCTGAATAATCTGTGTAGATCGATTCGGTAAAACAAGATTGCAAGCCGTCCCAATCTTTCAGGTCAAAACTATTCGCAAATTTTGCGATCAACTCTTGTATGAAGATTCGATCGTTAGCGCTCATATCTTCCTTTCACAATAAAAAAACCTCTCGTGATGAGAGGCGCTTTGTAAGGCATATTTCCTCTCTCATCTCTCAGCAGGATAACTATAGGTGTTATCTCTACCGCCGAAATTGGCACCGCTTGAACGGTTGCCGAGGCTTCAAAGGGTCGGTCCCTCAGCCTCTCTGGATGAGTCTATCCGTAACTTGTTCCAGTTTTATAACATGGGCAGGGAGTGATGTCAAATGAAAAATGGCTTGACACACCCTCTTTAAAACAGTAGACTCGCGGCTAAGATTTCCCTTAACTGAAACATGAAAACAGTCCGATCCATTAACTCGTTCGAGAAGATCAAACTGCTTGCAGATTCGCGCCGCATGGATATTTTGCGCTTGCTGATGGCGGCTCCTGCCACACTTACGCTTCTTGCACGGACGATGAAACAGTCCCCTGCCTGGGTGCGGCACCACATTCTGGCGCTTGAGTCTGCCGGGCTGATCGAGGTTAGCGAGATTCGCAAGACAGGCAAGGTGATGGAAAAGTTCTACCGCGCCAAGGCAGACGCGCTTCTATTACAAGAGATCATCCTGCCCAAGAGCAAGAAGCCAGCGGTCATTTTTTCAGGCAGCCATGATATTGCTCTCGAGACCGTGAGTGAACATCTGGCAAAATATGTCAACCTGCTTAGTTTGCCAGTTGGCTCGTTAGATGGGTTGGTCAACTTGCGGCAGGGGTTATGCCAGATCTCCGGCTCGCATCTAGTAGATGAAAGCGGCGAGTACAACACACCTTTCGTCAGGCATTTATTTCCAGAGCGCAATGTGGAGGTTATTACACTGGCACATCGCACACAGGGACTGATGATTGCAAGCGGCAACCCAAAAGGGATCAAGAAGATCGCGGATCTTGCCAGACTCAGCATTCGGTTTGTGAATCGCAACCTTGGCTCAGGCACACGCTTATGGCTGGATGCTGAATTACGCAAGCAGAAAATTCCAGTGGAGAAAATTTCCGGGTACGAGAATCAGGTCAAAACACATAGTGAAGCGGCGAATTTGGTCATCCAAAACAAGGTGGATGTGTCGCTTGGTTTGCAAGCCGCCGCGCATCAAAAAGGACTAGGCTTCATTCCTCTCTTCGAGGAACGCTATGACCTCGTTCTACCGCGCGAACAGGAAAAAAAGCTAAACCCGCTGCTTGAGTATATTCAAACGGAAAACTTCCGTGAGATGCTGGCATCGCTGACCGGCTACAACACAAGCCATAGCGGGGAATGGGTGAACGTGTAGTTTTTATTTTTGCACTTTCGATTAAGTTTTTGCTTAATCGTATATAATAATCAAAAAAGGAATCAATATGAAACACACAAAATATAACGTACTCCCCATTCTTTTGCTCGTGCTCTCTCTGATGTTAGCAGCCTGTGGCACATCCCCGTCTGGGGGCGCCTCCTCCACGCCGACCACTGCTCCTGCCACCGAAGAATTTATCGCTACTGAAGCTGCGACTGAAGCTCCAACTGAGGCTGCAGCTCCCACTACCCCGAATATCATCCTCGCCACCACCACCTCTACACAAGACTCTGGCTTGTTGGATGTGCTCGTGCCCATGTTCGAAGAACAGACCGGCTACACGGTGCAGACCGTAGCCGTCGGCACGGGTGAAGCGCTCAAGATGGGCGAAGAAGGCAACGCCGATGTGTTGCTCGTCCATGCGCCGTCTTCTGAAGTCACATTCATGGAAGGCGGGCACGGACAAGACCGCTTCCTCGTGATGCATAATGACTTCGTTATTGTCGGTCCCGCCGAAGACCCGGCAGGTA